>JAGQPK010000336.1 GCA_020426755.1 Planctomycetales bacterium | reverse complement strand
AACGCGACGAAGGTCACTGCCATCACCTTGCGAATCGGAGTGCTCTCCGCCGTTCAAGAGGGCGCTTTGCAATGGGCTTTCCGCGTTGCTGCGGAAGGCTCACTGCTCGAAGGAGCCGTCTTGCGCGTGGTCCAGGTTCCGCTGACCATCTTTTGCAGTGTTTGCGGTGAAACCGTGGAGCCCGTCAGTGTTCAGGAACTGGCCTGCCCTTGCTGTGGTGCGTTATCGGGGGATGTGCGTACCGGCCAGGAAATGGAAGTCGATACGCTGACGATTGTGGACGACACTGACGAAGCCTAAAATCTCAAGTCGAGATTTTTGTGGCGTCGATGCGTCGGCGCTACTCAGTGGTCCTAGTGCGCCGCAACGCATCAGCGTCGGTTTGCTCCGCTGCAGAGACCGTTATGCCGAGAACTGCGGCTAACGCCTTTCGGCGAACAAAGACGCAGCGAGCGTTTGTTGGCGAGTTCGACGCGGATCTAGTCGTGGCGCACGTCATCGTCACGGGCCGAAAGTCGCGCTACACAAGCAAGCAGGAATTAACTCAATGAGTTCGATGGCCACCGAGACTGCAGTCGACCAAGCGACCGATCACACCAGTGGTGGCAGTGAGCGCATTTACGGAATCGACGCCTATCGTGGCTTCGTCATGCTGTTGATGATGGCCGAGGTATTGCGGTTCTCACGCGTCGCCGCGGCCTTGCCTGACAGCAGCTTCTGGGACTTTCTTAGTTATCACCAGAGCCACGTGCCGTGGGTAGGCTGTTCTTTGCACGATATGATTCAGCCATCGTTTTCATTTCTCGTTGGTGTCGCGATGCCGTTCTCGATCGCGAGTCGCATGTCGCGAGGGCAATCGCACGGCAAGCTAATTGGCCATGCGGTGTGGCGTGCCTTTGCACTGGCGGCATTAGGAATTCTTTTGCGATCGATGCATCGCTCGCAAACGAATTACACGTTTGAAGACACGCTGACACAAATTGGTTTAGGCTACGTGCCGCTATTTCTGTTTGGCATGGCGCGGGACAAGTGGACTTGGACTGGCATCGCTGTAATTCTCGTGGGCTATTGGTTGGCGTTCGTGGCCTATCCACTGCCGCCAGTAGACTTCGATTATCCGGCTGTTGGTGTTCCGGCCGATTGGCAGCACCACGCGACTGGGATCGCCGCCCACTGGAACAAAAACTCGAATCTGGCGTGGGCCTTTGATACGTGGTTTCTCAACCTGTTTCCTCGCGAGTCCGTCTTCACGCACAATGGCGGCGGCTACGCGACGTTGAGCTTCATTCCCACACTGGCCACGATGATGTTGGGCCTGATCGCCGGTCGGTGGTTGCGTGCAGAAGATCCGTTGTCGCGTAAAATCACGTGGCTCGTGATCGCTGGCGTAGTGTGCTTGTCCGCCGGTTTTGCGGCCGACCGGCTGGGAATCTGCCCCAACGTGAAGCGAATTTGGACGCCAAGCTGGGTCCTGTTCAGTGGCGGTTGGTGCTTTCTGCTGTTGGCCGCGTTCTATGGAATCTGCGATGGTCTCGAGCTAACACGTTGGGCCTACCCGCTGCGCGTCATCGGCGCTAATTCGATTGCCGCCTACTGTATCGCTCACCTTTGGGAAGATTTCTTCGTCGATCTCTTCCGTACGCATCTGGGGCCGAACATCTTCGAGATTGCCGGCGAGAACTACGCGCCGTTCGTCCAAGGTCTCGCCACGCTGCTCGCCTTCTACGCCATCCTGCAGTGGATGTACTCGCGCCGCATTCTGCTCAGAATCTAGACAGAATATCGAATGTTGAAAGTTGAATGAATCGTCCGTTGTGACATATCAACATTCGTGCACGTGCACGTAGCGGTGATAGCGACAAATGCCGGTGAATGCGGACTACGAAACGAGCAATTTGGGCGAGCTCAACTTCGCTTCAACTTGCGAGTCAAGTTGACTAGTGTGCGGCGATGGCGTTTTAGGGATTCGCCGAAGGTGCGCAGGGCGGTCATCCGAATTGGTGCCAGATTCAGATGTTGAGGCGGTACGCAGACGAGCTTGGTGGGGCCGAAACCGTACTTCGCTTCCTTCACACCCGGCGGCCCGTCTGCGGTCAAGTCATAGCCCAACATGCCGCGTTCCCAGGCGGCTTGCATTGCTTTGAAACGCACATAATAGCCGATCTTCATATCTGGTTTCGTGCGCATCGTGCCGGCCATGCTATCGGTGAAGCGACGTCCGGTCCACGCGCCGTAAACAGCGCCGAGCACTTGGCCTTCATGCTTGGCGACAAACAACGATGCCTGCCCAAGCTCGCTCTGCCGACAAAGTGTCACACCAAACTCGTCCCACGTTCGTGTCGGATATCCTTGTGCGATCCCGTTTTGCTCAATGATGGCATAGCCTGCCTGCAACTCAGCTGCGTCTTGTGCTTCTTCCACGACAACGCCGGCACGCTGCGCGATTCGTAGATTACGACGCGTCGAAGAACTGAATCCTTGAAACATCAGTTCCGTCCAAGCCTCGACACTATCGGCCGACGGGAACGGAATCCACAACATCTGTTCCATCCCGGCCAAGCCCGGCATGGCAGGACCGTCGCGCCAATCGAACGTCGACGAGCGAAACGCTTCAGGCAGCAAGAATTTTTCTGGCAACGGATCGTGCGTGGCAGGTTGCTGGACTTGGAGGGTGACACATCTCTGTCGTCGCGCCCACTGGCACGCGGCATCGAGCAGCGGTCCGACCAATTCTTCCTGACCGACATCGACGATCGGCCCAGCCGGACAATGAGCCAAACGGCAAAATCGGTTACCGAGCGTGATGATGCCGATACCGCCCCTGATTTTCTCTTGCGATTCTGCAACAATCAGATGAGGTGTACCGCCGTAACTCAGATAGGATCGCAGCCATGTCGTAAGCTGCACGTGTTGACCACGCACCGATTCCAGCAAGAATTGATCCCAACGCTCACATGCAGCGGGGTCTGCAAAATCCAACTCTTGCAATGAATACGGCAAAGTCATGTAAGTATCGGTGAGTGTACGGGGAAGCGGTGTCGTATCGTAGGCAGCGCGAACTTTGAATCATAGCTGACGGCCTGAAAGATGTTTCGCTTAGCTCGCATCCTTTCCGCCCTGCAACCTTGCCGTATCGATCAGTGGTTGTACGTCAGTGACGTTCCGTCGGCACAACCGTCCTCGTTGACTTCCGGGGTGGTCATTCGACATTTTGACGTCGAACATCTCTCCGGCAACTCTTCTATTGATAGCAAGATCAGTCGGTGGCGGGAATGCTATGCCGCTTTTGTTGACGACGAACTGGCGCATCAAAGTTGGCTGCGTCGCGATGTTTTGCTGCCAAGACGCTTTGGGTTCTCGGGAACCGTTCCCGTAATTGGCGACAGCCATACGGCGGAAGCGTTTCGCGGGCGAGGTCTCTATCCACAAGTGCTCCAGCAGATCTGTGCGGAGAAAGCAAGCGAGCTCTGTGATACGCGAGACTCTGCGACGGAAAAAGCTCAAGTGTACATCCTTGTGTCACCCGAGAACGCGCCGTCGATTCGGGGCATCGAACGGGCTGGGTTTCGACGCTTGGCCAGACTGCAAGGCTGGCGAGTCGCAGGGCTGATCTGGGCCAAGCAGCGCCACGATGCCTAGCGGCGGGAGGCGGTCGAACTCGTTATTTCACCGCTACGCGCTAGCGTCGTGTGCTGGCCGTTCGCCGCAACGCGTTAGCGTCGGTTCTATGGTCCCGTTGATCATCCAGATCCGTTAGAACCGCGGCTGGCGTCTTTCGGCGAACTACAACCGCGGCGAGTGCGTTGGCGCCTTTCGGCGAACGAAACGCGCCATACCCGGGAAATCTCGGCTGGATTCTGGCGCTCTCGGGCTCATAACTAGGCCCTCAACTTGAGCCAGGGTATACTCAAGGATTGTCCGTGTCCCGTGCCGCGAAACAGCCCATGCGTATACTCATCGTTCATCAAAACTTTGTCGACCATAAGCATCCGGGCGGTACCCGTCATCTGGACATTGGCAAGTGCTTGGTCAACGCGGGGCACGATGTGACGATCGTGGCCAGTAACGTGGACTATCTGACTGGGCGACAGATTCCGCATCAAGCCAATGAATCGTACGAGGGCGTGAGAATCGACCGGGCCTATGCGTTGCCGACCGTACAGCGTGGCATCCTTTGGCGGCTGATTTCCTACCTGACGTTCATACCGTCGTCCGCCTGGACGGCTTGGCGAGTGGGGCGGATTGATGTGGTACTCGGTACGACGCCCCCCATTTTTCAACTCCCCATGACGTGGCTCATCGCCCGGGCGCGACGCGTGCCGTTCGTATTGGAAGTGCTCGACCTATGGCCGGACTTCGCGATCGGCATGGGCGTCCTGAAGAACCCATTGTTGATTTGGATCGCACGACATGCCGAGTGGTTCTTCTACCGCCGCGCGGATCATCTGATCGTCAATTCGCCTGCGTACAAAGACTATTTAGTTGAGGGCGGCATTCTCGCGGAGGACGTTACCTACATCCCGATGGGCGTTGACCTGACGCTTTTCAATCCGGAAGATGACGGCCGCGCAATTCGCGATCAATGGCAATTGGGACAAAAGTTCGTCGCCACGTACGCGGGCTCGCTCGGCATGGCCAACGATCTCGATACGATTCTCGGCGCAGCGGAACTACTAAAGGATGACACGGACATCCATATCTTGTTGGTGGGCGGTGGCAAGGAACGACCGCGTTTGGAAGAAGTCGCTAAGTCCAAGCAACTCACCAACGTGACCTTCGGTGGCACGTATCCCAAGGACCAGATCAATCAGGTCTTGGCCGCCTCCGATGCGTGTATCGCAACGCTGCGCGACATCCCAGAATTCAAGACGCCGTTTCCCAACAAGGTATTGGACTACATGGCGGCAGGACGGCCGATTTTATTGGCGATCGACGGAGTCATTCGCGAAGTCGTGGAAGCAGCACAGGGTGGCGTCTTCGTGCCGCCCGGCAATCCCGCCGCACTGGCCAGTGCGATTCGTGAATTGAAAGCCGACCCTGCGCGAGCGCGACAGATGGGCAGCGCGGGCCGTCGTCATATCGAAGCGAACTATCACATTCAGCTACAAGCCGATCGCTTCGCCCGCGCATTTAACACCGCATTGAAGTTGCCATCGTGACGCATTCGTGGGCAACGATGTGAGCAACGACAAGCAGTCTTTACGGAATGTAAGTCGAGCGCGTCGGCAACAGATCTAACGACACGGCGGAACCAAAGTCAGACAACGGTACGCCCGAACGTGTGTATCGATCGGTTCCGTAGACTTGTGTGCCAGTTGGAGTGGTCCCGGTCGATCCTTGCAACAGACGCGTGCGCGCTAGGCAGTAAGTGAGGTCGACACCTGGGCAGAACCGCGCGGGATCGGTGTCGGTGTCGATCGGTAACGCCGCAACCGTTTGAGGTATCGGCAACGCCCCCGGACCGCTCGCGCCAATATCTGACGCGAGCGGTCCTGACACGTCGGTTCCCACCCAGGCGCTGGGAGCCGATGACAAATCCAACTGCGCTGATGCCGCATCGCCTCCGGGCGCAACACTCATCATCCATCGAGGTTCCATGGCTTCGACACGAGGACGACATTCACACCGAAGTGACGTTCGCAAACAACATGCGCAGCGTGAACGGCCCATAAGCTGGACTCCCCTTATGCGATGCAGAGAACACACCCCGCCGTCCTGCGGGGTTAACGCATCACCCCGCAAGACGGCAGCACGCGCCGCAAGAGTTTCTTGATGGCACTAGATGGGACAGGCGACTTCGACCAGACGAGCAGAAGCACTCTCTCTCGCGCTTCCGGAGTTGAACAGCACCAACGTGTTGGGCTACACCAACACTACGCCAACTTCGCCTAACCGGCAAATTTTTCCAGAAAGGTTTGCTGGTATTTGCTAAGCGGCGTCCTATGCAGCGAACCGCGGAACGCCAGTTAGCCGAAAGGCGCCAGCCGCGGTTCTCGCAAAAGTTGGCCAATCAAACAAGATGCAAACCGACGCTAGCGCGTTACGGCGAACACATGCTTCGGCGAACTACATGATCGACGAAT
>JAGQPK010000335.1 GCA_020426755.1 Planctomycetales bacterium | reverse complement strand
ACCATGCGGATCAAAGTCCAGTGACGTGAGATTCCGAAATCGTCACTCCGAAATCCGTGTGGTTCCGTTGTTCGCGAACTGAGTCCTGCCCGGGCGCGATATGTGCACAATCGCACACGACGGTAATCGCTTGCTCCGTGCTATCACCGTGTTTTCGGGATATACGTTGATGAGAATTCAAACGTGAACGCGGAACGCCATTTGCTCCCCTCTGGCCCATCGAAAAAACTACGTCCGCGCATCACGACTGATGGATCGGTGATCCCAGCCACAGCGCGAAATAAGTCCAGGGACAATGCTGCGATTGGCTCGACACTCACTCGTGACGATCACTCTTCGCATTCGTGAAGAATCTTGGCGGCCTTGCCAGCTAGCTTAATCTCAGATTGCGTCGTCCCCTGTAAAAGATAGAATCGTGGCCACGAAAGGAGGTCGTCACGCAAGGTATGGAACACAAACGACACGCGCGATTTGTCGCGCCCGAGCCGCCCAATAACGACAAGCGATGGAAGCTGATCGACGTCGCCATGCGACGGAATGGATACGCCGGCCACGCGCTGATTGAGACGTTGCACACCGTACAGGATTGCTTCGGTTTTCTGGACGGAATGTCGCTCAAGTACGTAGCGAGGTCACTGCAGTTGCCGCTGAGTAAGGTCTTCGGCGTGGCAACCTTCTATCACATGTTTACGCTCAAGCCCCAAGGCGAGCATACGTGTGTTGTTTGCACGGGCACCGCTTGCTACATCAAGGGCTCAACCGAGCTGCTCGATGGCATTGAGGGCAAGTACGCAATTTGTCCTGGGCAAACGACCAAGAATAACTCGCTCTCACTGCTGAGCGCACGCTGCCTCGGTGCCTGTGGGTTAGCGCCCGCCGCAGTCGTGGACGGTAAGGTCTTCGGCAACCAGACGGCGCCGGAACTTCTGAAGGAAATCGAGAAGGTTGTCGAATGAACCTCGAAGAGCTGCATGACCTAGCCACCCAAGCGCAAGCGAAGGCGAAGTCACAAGAACATCATGTACACATCTGTATGGCGGCCAGTTGCCAGTCCTCCGGCGCGGCCGATTTGCAGAAGGGATTCACTGAGAAGGTCAAACAGAGTGGCGCTGGAGACCGCGTTTGCGTCAAAGGCGTCGGCTGCATGGGTCTGTGCTGCGCCGGGCCATTGGTGCGAGTGGAATCAACCACAGCCGGTGGCGAGTCTCACTTGTACCAACACGTCAAGAAGGATGATGTGACCGAGCTGTATGCCAGCATCGGCAAGAAGCCTGTCGAACGGCTAGAATGTCCCACCGACATTCCGTTCTTTGAACGCCAACAAAGAATCGTGCTCGAGAACTCCGGACGAATCGATCCGGAACAGATCGAAGACTACATCGGTGCTGGCGGTTATCGATCGCTTGTGCGTGCGTTGACGGAGATGTCTCCGCAAGATGTTTTGCGTGAAGTGAGTGACAGTGGTCTGCGCGGCCGTGGTGGTGGTGGCTATCCATCCGGATTGAAATGGGCGACCGTAGCGCGTTCCCCGCATCCGACGAAGTACGTCATCTGCAATGCGGACGAGGGCGATCCGGGTGCGTTCATGGACCGAGCGGTCTTGGAATCCGATCCGCATCGTGTGCTGGAGGGCATGACGCTGGCTGCCTATGCAGTCGGTGCCGAGTACGGCTACGTTTATATTCGTGCCGAATATCCGCTCGCGGTTGAACGGTTGAAGACAGCCATTCGACAGGCGACGCGGCGCGGTTTGCTGGGCCGACAGATCTGCGATACGCCATTCAGCTTTGAGATTGAAATCCGGCTTGGGGCGGGCGCATTTGTCTGCGGCGAAGAAACGGCATTGATTGCTTCGATCGAAGGTCAGCGTGGTCAACCAAGTCCACGGCCTCCCTATCCTGCCGACGAAGGCCTGTGGGATTGCCCCACATTGATCAATAACGTCGAAACTCTAGCCAATATTCCGGCCATCGTACGCGAAGGCGGACAGTGGTTCCGATCGATTGGCACTGAGAAATCGACGGGCACGAAAGTCTTCGCGCTTGCCGGCCGCATCACGAACACGGGTTTGATCGAAGTCCCCATGGGCATTAGCCTGCGCGAGATCATCGAAGAGATCGGTGGGGGCATTCCTGATGGAAGAACGTTCAAGGCTGTGCAAACCGGTGGACCTTCGGGCGGTTGCTTGCCCGAAGAACATCTCGACATGCCGGTGGACTACGACACGCTGCGAACCGCTGGCTCGATTATGGGCTCCGGCGGCATGATTGTGATGGACGAGTCATCATCGATGGTGGATGTCGCGCGTTACTTTATGGAATTCTGCATGTCGGAATCCTGTGGCAAGTGCATTCCATGTCGCGCTGGCACTCATCAAATGCATGGCATCCTCGCGAAGATCGCGCGCGGCGATGCCACCGCAGCTGATCTGCAACTCCTCGAAGAACTATGCGAAGTAGTGCGTGACACGAGCCTGTGCGGCTTGGGACAAACAGCGCCCAATCCGGTGCAGAGCACGCTGCGATACTTTCGTCACGAGTACGAGGAGAAGCTGAAAGCGGACCCGTTTGCTGCAGCGAAACCTGCTACCACCTAACGTGATTTAACTAGCCGAATTGGGCGACCTGAAGGAGAGTCGCATGCCCCGTTATCCAACTCCTGCGAATGCCCCGCCGAAGGTGCGTGTCGTCACACTCCGCATCAACGGCCAGGACGTCAGCGCCCGTGAGGACGAAACGATCCTCAGCGTTGCTGTCGACCACGGCATTCGCATCCCCTCACTCTGTTACCTCGAAGGCCTGACGGCCTGGGGTGCTTGTCGACTGTGCGTCGTCGAAGTCGCCGGGATTCCCAAGCTCTTGCCAGCCTGCAGCACCGTGGTGACTGAAGGCATGGTGGTCGAAACGAACAGTGACAAACTGAAACGTTATCGACGTATGATCTTGGAACTGCTCTTCGCCGAACGCAATCACGTATGCTCGGTCTGCGTCTCGAATGGCCACTGTGAACTACAGAATCTGGCAGCGGAATGCGGCATGGATCACGTGCGTGTCCCCTATCGCAACGCTCCCTACGAGGTCGATTCCTCGCACGATTTTTTCCGAGTCGATCACAATCGGTGTGTCTTGTGCACTCGCTGCGTACGCGTGTGCGACGAAATCGAAGGTGCTCACACGTGGGATGTGATGGGCCGCGGCGTCGAATGCCAGGTCATCACGGACTTGCACACCCCGTGGGGCGAAAGCGAATCGTGCACTAGCTGTGGCAAATGCGTGCAAGTCTGCCCCACTGGCGCCTTGGTCAAGAAGGGAACCGCCGCGGGTGAAATGGAGAAGCTCGGCGACTTCCTACCTTACTTGACGCAGATGCGAGGCAAGCAATGAGCGCTACAGAGAAAATCACTTTGGCGACCGCTTGGCTTGATGGTTGCTCCGGTTGTCACATGTCCTTTCTGGATCTCGACGAGCGGTTGATCACGTTGGCTGAATTGGTCGACGTCGTCTATAGCCCCATCGTCGACACGAAGGAACTACCTCAACAGGTCGACGTTGGGATCCTGGAAGGTGCCGTCAGCAGCGAAGAAGATCTTGCCAAGGCTCGCATGTTCCGCGAACGCTGTAAATTCCTGATCAGCTTGGGCGACTGTGCCATCACCGGCAACGTTCCGTCGATGCGCAACATGTTTGACTTGGATGAAGTCTTTGATCGCGCCTTTGTCGAAACGGTGCAAGCGCAGCCGCAACGTCCGACGGAAGGTCTCCCGCAGTTACTCCAGCCGGTGCGACCGATTCACCATGTCGTACCTGTCGACCTGGTTGTTCAAGGATGTCCGCCGTCCGCGGATACGATTTGGTACGTGCTCACGGAATTGATGGCCGGTCGCGCGCCCGATCCAACACAGATTACTCGCTTCGGAGCGTAGTCGACGCCAACGTCGACGCCGCTTGCTCTTGCCAGAACAGAACGAACGATGCCTCGCACAATCAAGATCAGTCCCGTTTCCCGTATCGAAGGCCACGCGCACATCACTTTGCACTTGGACGATGCGGGCAAGGTCCAGGACGCGCAATTTCATTTAACGCAGTTTCGCGGCTTCGAGAAATTCTGCGAAGGCCGGCCGTTTCCGGAAATGCCCGCGCTAACAGCGCGGACTTGCGGTATCTGTCCGGTGAGCCACTTGGTGGCTTCTTCGAAAGCCTGTGATAACTTGCTGAGCGTGACGATCCCGGTCACCGCGGGCAAACTGCGCCGCGTAATGAACTTGGCGCAAATCGTCCAATCGCACGCCCTATCTTACTTTCATATGTCGTCGGCCGACTTGCTGCTCGGTATGGACTCAGACCCCAAGCAGCGCAATGTGTTTGGGCTGCTCAAGGTCGATCCGCAAATGGCCCGCGACGGCATCCGTCTGCGGCAGATTGGCCAGACGATTATCGAGATGCTAGGTGGTAAGAAAATTCACCCTGGCTGGATGGTGCCCGGCGGTGTCAATGAACCACTCACTGATGAGAAGCGACAGGCAATGCTGTCCATGTTGCCCGAGGGTTTAGAGATCGCCGAACGGACATTGAAGTCGTTTAAAGGCCTCATTGGCAAGTTCCCGGATGAAATTAAATACTTCGGCAACTTCCCCACGATGTACCTAAGCCTGATCGGGCCCAAGGGCACGCTCGAGCACTACGATGGCCACTTGCGCATCAAAGATGCCAAGGGCGGCATCGTCGAAGATATGATTCCGCTCGACGAATATGCGCGCGTGATCGGCGAAGCGGTCGAGCCCTTTTCCTATATGAAGTTTCCGTACTACCTGCCGGCCGGATATCCTGATGGCATCTATCGCGTCGGCCCACTGGCACGGCTGAATAACTGCGATTCATGCGGCACACCAATCGCAGACGGGGAACTGGACGAGTTTCGTAGTCAGCAGAAAGGCGAACCCGTCAGCAGCAGCTTCCACTTCCACTACGCACGGCTCATCGAAATCATCTATGCATTGGAGAAGATCGAGCTGCTGCTGAACGCTCCCGACATCCTGGCCACACGCATTCGCGCGCTAGCCCGTGGTAACTGCAACGAAGGTATCGGTGTCGCGGAAGCACCGCGTGGAACGCTGATTCATCACTACAAGATTGACGACGACGGCTTGATGACTTGGGCCAATCTGATTATCGCCACCGGCCATAACAACTTGGCAATGAATCGCGGTGTCAAGCAAGTCGCCGAACATTTCGTGGACGGCACCAAGCTGCAAGAAGGAATGCTGAACCGAGTCGAAGCGGTGATTCGCTGTTACGATCCCTGCCTGAGCTGTGCATCTCACGCGATGGGGCAAATGCCGCTAAGAATCCAGCTTATCAACGCCGGCGGCGCCGTCCTCGATGAACTCGTGCGCGACTAACGCATTGAATACTAAATGATGATTTGTGCTTGCGGAGTTTAGACGTATTGATTCCCATTTGGTTCTTCATTCCGAAATCCCAAATCATCATTCAGCAATTCAACGGTTTTCGCAAATGCCAACAACCGGCCACATTCTTGTCATCGGGTTCGGCAATACACTTCGCGGCGATGACGCGCTGGGACGAATTGCTTGCCAACGACTTCGAGAACACATCGATGCAAACCGCGTAACCGTAATTGACCAGACTGCACCCACGCCGGAACTCGCAGTCGACGTGGCCAAAGCAAGTCTGGTGATCTTTCTCGATGCCTCGGAAGACGGCCCTGTCGATCAGATTGTCACGCGCGTTGTCGACGTCAGTGAAGTCGCAACGGTCATGGCTCATCGACTCGGCCCGAGCGAAATCCTGGCGCTGGCCGCTCATCTCTACCAAAGCAGTCCGCCAACGTACGTGATTTCGTTTCAAGGCAAAACGTTTGAGCTGTCCGACAACCAGCTCACCGCCGAGGCGGATGTTGCCTGTGGACAGATCGTCCAGTGCGCACTCGAATTGATCGACACGCGCATCTGAGCCAGTGCGCCGAAAGGTGCCAGCCCAATGGCACTCAGTTTAGATGTGCGCTGCAGTCTCCCCTCCCGCAATTGACGTTCAACGGTCTTGAAACTCGCAGTACGGGAGGGGGATTCAGGGGG
>JAGQPK010000334.1 GCA_020426755.1 Planctomycetales bacterium | reverse complement strand
ATGGTCATGGGCGAATTCGGTCGCACGCCGCAGATCTCGACGCTTAGCGGCCGCGACAGTCCGGGACGCGACCACTGGTCCAGCGCCATGTCGATTCTGATTGCGGGTTGCGGGACGCCTCGCGGAGCGGTCGTGGGAGCCACTGACAAGTACGGCTATGCTGCGGTCGAAAATGTCTATTTGCCGGAAAACCTGGTCGCCAGCGTCTATCTGAAAATGGGCATTGACCCCGACAAAATCATCTATTCCAACACGGGGCGCCCAACTCACTTGGTGAGTGACCCGCGACCGATTACTGAAATTATGTAGAGAGGGCCCACACCGTTGATCGATTGTTGTGCCGGTCGCCGCCGTGATCAGAATCTCCGACTGACGCGTATGTGTCACCACATGCGTCGACTTATGATTGAACGATTGACGCTAAGCATCATTGGTGTGGGCGTACTTTTTAGTAGTTCGCTGGCGGAAGCCCCGAAGTTGACTCGCATCTTTCCAGCAGGTGGGCAATGCGGGACACGTGTCGAGGTGACGTGTAAGGGCGACTTCACCTGGCCGCTAAGTATCTGGGCGCCCGGTTTGCAGGTTGAATGCGGCGAAACGAAGGGACAATTGTTTGTCACCGTGCCGGAAGTGGCGAACAACGATCGATATTGGATTCGACTCTACTCAGCTGACGGCGCTTCCGCCAAGTTGCCATTTCTGGTGGGCACGATCAGCGAACAGCAGGAAGTGGAACCGAATGATCGCTGGCGCGAAGCGCAGCTAATCGAAACGACGCCCATCACCGTGAATGGAGTCCTGGAGAAGTCCCCGGATGTCGATGTCTTCGCGGTGCAACTGGCGGCGGGACAAGGACTGGTCGTCGCTCTTGAAGCCAATCGCCGCTTGGGTTCGCCGATGGATGCCATTTTGCAAATCGCCACTGCGGACGGTGTTGTCTTGGCTGAGAATCATGACGATGCGGGCCTGGACCCGCGGTTGCATTTTGTCGCTCCCCAGGACGGCAGCTATCAGATCAGGTTGTTTGCGTTTCCGTCGGAACCCGACACGCGGATCGCCTTTCGCGGCGGCGAAAATTACGTGTACCGTTTGACGATTTCGCGCGAAGGCTACGTGACCCACACGCAGCCTATTGGCTCGTTTGGCTCGCGCAAGTCCGTGCAGGCCGCTGGTTGGGATCTGGAGGGGGATCTGACGCTGCCAATCCGAGTTGACGATGCAGTAAGTGAAGTGCGAGTGTTTGGCGATGTGCGGGACATTCGCCCCGTGCGATTCCTGTCCCTGCTGCCGGCGAATAGGGCGGGATGCGCTCGCTATGCGCTTGGGGAAGATGTTGAGCCGCCAACGAGTGACCGTGTCGCGTCAGCAGTCGTGCAAAGCGCCTGGCACAGTCTGAGTCTGCCGGCGATGGTAACTGGCGCGATTCAGTTCGCTGGACAGCAGGATGATTATCGTCTGCAACTCGAGCAAGGCCAGTCGATTGCGCTGACCGTCGAAGCTGTCAGTTTGGACTTCCCTACGGTGCCATTAGTGCACGTCTACGACATGAATGACAAGGTCGTGGCACAGTTCGCGGAGAACGCACCAACGGGCGACGCGGTACTGAGCTTCACAGCGGCCGAGGCTGGTGAGTATCGAGTGCACGTTGCCGACCGCTATGGTGCCGCCAGTAGCCGGCATCACTATCTGTTATGTGTATGGGAGCCGCCAGCAGACGTCGTGCTGACCGCCGCGACCGAAATGCTCACAGTCACGAAAGAAGTGCCCGCGGAACTTGAGGTCGCGATTAAACGCTATGCCGGTGCTGATGGGAACGTCGGCGAGCTCACTGTGGAAGCGGTTGGCCTGCCGCCTGGTGTTACCTGCGAGAGCGTGGTTTCCAAACCGGGCGAGCCAACGGCCGATAAGGTCACGTTGAAATTCGTAAGCGCAGGCCAACCGTACCAGGGACCGCTACTGCTACAAGGCCGTAGTACTGCGCCCAGAGAACTTATACGGCCCGTACGCAGTCCAACCCAGTTGGATGCCTGCCTGGAATCGCTCTGGATCCGGACCGTCGGATCTGACTAATCCGACTTGCGACCGATCGCTCGAAGCCGACAGATGTGACCGCTTAAGGATCCGTTCCGTCTGATTCGTCCGATTCACGTCCGTCTGATCCGTCCGCGACCTTCATTGCCTGGTCCATCGGGTCCAGGCCCAGGGCGTATTGCAGATCGGCCAATGATGCATACCAAGCTCGCTGAGATTCGATGTATTTGATCTCAGTTTCATTGGCCTTGGATTCAACCAGATTAAGGTAAATCAAGTCCACCTTGCCGCGATCGAACGCAAAGCGATAGCGGTTCAAGGTTTCCAAGGCCGCGCGATAGGCCTGTTCGCTTTGGCGAACGACTTGAGTGTTCAAGTGAAGAGCGTTGCGCGACGTGTGCAGTTCGGTGGCGATCTTGTCCTGGGTTAGTCGACGCTTCTGGCTGATCTGCGCGATTTTGGCTGTTGACGATTGAATCTTGCCGCGAGCTTTGCGGCGTTGAATGGGCACTTCACTCTGCAAGCCAACCAGTAGCTCGAAGTCGCCTTTGTCGTCCGATTTCGTTGCGGGTTCGCCGATGTCTTGCGACGCCTCGGCGACAAAGTCGAGCGTCGGCAACGTCTGGTTACAGGCGAGCTGTCGATCGAGCTGCACTTTTTGTATCTCGAGCTGCAGTAAACGCGGTTCGGGACGACGTGTCAACGCGGCGGCCAAGTCGGTGTCGAAGGGGGCCCGCCTGGGCGGCTGCACTTCAGGGAACTTGCGGGGCAACCAGAGATCGCTGGGCACCAGCGGTTCACCGCTGCCATCACGCAGATACAGGCTCAACTTGAACGACGTGGCACGAAACTTCTGTTCGGTTTCGACCAGCTTCACGCGCCGTTCGGCAATTAACTGTTGATTGAGTAGCAGGTCGATCTCGGCAAATTTTCCGGCTCGTACACCGCCCTCAATTTGGTTGCGACGCGCTTCGGCCAAATCCAGCAGTTCGCGCTGCGCGGCGAGTACGGCACCGGATGCAACCCACTGCCAATAAATTGTCACTGCGTCGCGGGAGGTTTCGAGAATGGCTTGTTGGATGGCAGGTTCCGCGGCTTGCTGCCCCAAGGCTGCTTGGAAGATGGCGACGCGCTGCGCATCGATGGCGCGGCCTTGCAGCAGCGGCTGCACCATCGCCAATTTGAATTCGCCACCTTCGTCAGTTTGACGTTCCTTGTACCACGGTTGCACGGAACCGCGACCTAGCCGATAGCCGGCGGACAAGTAGCCGCCCCACCACGTTTGACGCGCCAAGCCAATCCCATGGCGATAGTTCTTGTAGTAACCCATCGGCTCGTTAAGTGAGAACGCGCCGAGTTTCGTGTCGTACGCACCCCAGGCCGAAACGCTCTCGCCTTGAGTCCGCGAGCGTTCGGTGCGGGCCCGCTCGATCTCCGGATAAAATCGGTAGACGCTGGCCACGACGTCCGCTAACGACAGCGAGTTCTCATCGATGCCCAGGGAGCCTAGATCGACGCCGCGCAGATCGCCTTCGTTGCTCACATCGAACGCGGCTTGCGTGCGATCGTCTTGCAGAACAGGGGCATCTATAGGAGGCAAGGAATCGATGTCGGCCGGCAACGGCGCGACCACCGCTTCTTCGAGTTGCGACTGCTCTTGCGCCCAACCAATTCCTGACCAAACGCTGGAAAGTGCCAGCACACCAACAGCCAACCGCGCAGCACGCTTTGCTCGTGCCATCGCTGCTGTCACTTGGGTAGCTTTACCTTCGGTGCTTTGCTGTCGCTCTTGTCTTTGCCTTTCATCGGCGCTTCGTCCGAGACGGTCGCCGGGAATCCATTGAGCTGACGCCATATCTCATATCCGAGCGAAACTTCACGCAGTAGCACCCAACCGTTGGCGCGCACACCCTGTCGCAAATATCGGCTGTCCGGCCAACCCGACTCCCGTTCAAAATGGTTGTCCGCCGTAACGACCACGCGAAAATTGCCTTTGCCATCATCGGTGGGAAAGATGCGATTTACTTTGCCACCAAAAGTGCCTACCGCGACGGAAGGCCAGCCCACAAATTGCACGGCGGGCCACCCTTCGAATTGCAAACGAACGCGATCGCCCTCACGTATGAGCGGCATGTCATTGCCGCTGACTTTCATCTCCACCGCCAATTCGTCCGCTTCCGGTACGATCACGAACAGCTGATCGCCTTCCTTGATCGTATCACTGCCGGTTACTCCGAACCATTGTTGGATGTAGCCCGCGCGGGGCGCCCGAATCTCCAAGCGATCGAGTTCGCTGCGCTTATTGCGTAGTTCGAGCAACTCTTTTTCAATTGAGTTGATTTTTTGCATTTCCTCCAGAATCTTCTGGTTGGCTGTGCGGTTCTTAATGTCTAGGTCCTGAATCTTCGCTTCGATCTCCTCCTCCTTCGAAAGCAGATAAGCATATGCTTCTTCGACGGCATTTTCCGCTTTCAAGACCTTCGCAACTTGCGCTTCAACCGCTTGTTGCTTGGAGAACAACTCCTCGCGCGACACCAAGCCCATGCCGGCAACCTCCTCGGCAATGCGCAATTGGTTGCGTTTGTCGTCGAGCTCCGCTTGGATCGAAACGACTTCGTTTTTCGTCTGGTCCCACTTGCGACGGGCGGCTTGCAGGTCTTGCTTGAGCGATTGGGTCAGGCTCTGGCCACTCGCCTCCTGCAATGTCGCTGCTTGCTTGGCGACTTCGAGGCTTGAGATCGCTGCCGCCTCCTTCGATTCGATGGCGACAATTTGAGTTTCTAATTGTGAAACGCCTTCGCTGGCGAAGGGTACGAGACGCATTAGCAATTCATCTTGAGTGACGTAGCTGCCTTCACGCAGGCCCGGCTTGACGTAGTTCACGACGCCCTTGGTGGGGCTGAGCACGGGTTGAGGCCGTTGTTGCGGATCCAGCGCGACGACGACGCCGGTGCCCCGAGCCGTTTGTCGCCAGGGCGCGAAAACCATGGCGACAATGGAGATCAGCAGGAGTGCGAAGGTTAAGCGTCCAAAGAGTCGTACGCTGCGACTGGTACGCACCAATTGCAACGCCGTGAAGTCTTCCGAAGTCGAGTGTTTTTCCAGCATCGTGGGTGACTCGTTGAATGAAGGGCACGTGGATTGACAAAGTGACGGCTACGAACTAGTGCGAGCTGTACGATGCGTGACTCGCGCGAATGGCGATGTGTTGTGAGCACAGCGCGGCGACTTGTGGATGATTCGTAACGACGACTAGTGTCCACGGCATTTGGGGATCGGACAGTGTCTGCCAAACATGCGTCAGTTCGGCTTCAGAAAGTTCATCCAGCAGTCGGTCGACCACCAGTAATCGTGGTTGACCGGCGATGGCGCGGGCCAGAATCAACTTGGCGATTTGCACTCGCGACAACGGATATCCGTCGGTTTGCAGCACCGTGCGTAGGCCATGTTCGAGATGATGGATCGTATCAGAGAGCCCCACTCGTTCCAGGCATTCGCGGACTCGCGACACTGTGACCGACACTCGTCCCAGGTCGACATTCTCACCCAATGACCCATGAAAGATTTCATCACCGCCTGCGTAAGCGACGATCGTACCGCCGCCGCGGACGGCCGCCAAATCGGCCGAGAAGTTGGCGATTACCACTTCGCCCTCCGTTGGCTGCGACAGTCCAGCTAGCGCAATCGCCAACATGGAGCTGCCGGTGGGATCGTCACCGACGATTGCCACTCGGCTACCTGGCGCGATTTCGGTTGCCGGTAAGTGCGCCGACGCCACACCACGTCGAAACGTTAAGTCCGACCAGACGACGCGGGCCGGTCCTGCCGGAATCGCGCCGAGCTCAGTGCGAGGATCCGTCGTAATGTCCAGCAGGTGGCCGACTTTATCGACTGCCGCCATCAAGTCGTAAAACGTCTCGATCGACTTACCCGCTTTCGCGAACGCTCCGACCACGACAGTGACGACCAGCTCACTTGCAACCAATTGTCCGAGCGTGAGCTGACCGTTGATGACGAGCCAACCGCCCAGACTGAGCACCGCCGTGGAGGCGATGACTTGCAGTCCCAC
>JAGQPK010000333.1 GCA_020426755.1 Planctomycetales bacterium | reverse complement strand
TATTACTTGCGGCAACTGGCATGATGCTTTGGCGCAGCCAGACTCGGCCATTGAGCCGCCTCCTATATGCCCAAGCGATTGGATTTGCGATCGCATGTATGGCGCAGAAGAAGGCTTACTCATATCACGTTTACCCCTTGCGCGCCACGCTCTGCTTTCTCTTGCTGGCCTTGGCGCTTGACTTTGCCGGCGAGCGGATTGCGAACTTGCGGGGTCGGAAGCTGGCCGCCGTTGGCATACTGGGCCTATTTTTGCTGACGACAAGTCTCAGTCGTGGATTCGCCTGGTACTCACTACACGGTCAACTACTGGCCGGAGAGGGTTACGAGCGTGTCGACTCGAAGGTCCCAACGCGATTAACTCCCTATCAGGTCCAAACTCAGCTCATCGCACTTTTGAATCGTTACTCGAGCGATGACCGCTTCCTGGCACTCTCGACACATCCGCATCCAGGTTTTCCCACCGCCCTGTATGTTGCACCGGATTGGTGCTCGCACACCAACAGCCGTATCTTTCTGCCGGCTATCGCGAAACTACGTGAGCTGCATGACGACAGCCTGGCAGATCAGTTGTCGCTCGCTGAACAACTCGAACGAAAACTAACGTTGGATGACCTGCGTCAGCAACCAGCCGTCGTATTATTGGATGCCGCGCCGATAAAACACGCCCTTGGACGGATGCCGTTCGACATGCTGTCGTTTTATTTAGAAGAGCAACAGTTCGCCGCGGAGTGGTCGAGGTACCGAGAAGCAGCCCCTATAGGACCCTATCGTGTCTTTGTTCGACAATCTGACGACACAATCGCACGCCGGAACTGACGGTCAATCACGCGCAGCCACCATTGCCGTCGTCATCCCCTGCTATCAAGTCGAGCGGAATATCCTGGCTGTGTTGACGAGTATTGGTCCGGAAGTGGATCAAATCATCTGTGTTGACGATGCGAGCACCGATTGCACTGCGGAAATCATTACGGACCTGTTGCACGTCGATCCGCGGATTCAGTTGATCTCCCGAGAAACCAATGGAGGCGTCGGTGCTGCGGTTCTGGATGGCTACCAGGCGGCAATTCGCGGTGGTGCCGACGTCATCGTGAAGCTCGATGGCGACGGTCAGATGAACTCGGCATTGATTCCCAGCTTCTGCGCACCGATTCTGTCCGGCGCGGCCGACTATGTGAAGGGCAACCGATTCTTCTTCCTAGATAGCGTACGCCGCATGCCTTGGGTGCGCATCCTCGGCAATGCCGGCTTGTCTTTCATGACCAAGCTGTCAACGGGATACTGGGATTTGTTCGATCCCACCAACGGCTACACCGCGATCCATGCGAAGGTCGCGCAAACGCTACCGTTTGATCACATTTCCAAGCGTTTCTTTTTCGAGTCAGATTTGCTATTTCGCTTGGGGGTCATCCGCGCACGCGTGCTAGACCTGCCATTGGAAAGCTTTTACGGTGACGAAGTCAGCAACTTGAGCGTGCGGCGCTGCCTGCTAACGTTTCCCTGGCTACACGCCAGAAACCTGACGAAGCGATTGCTATACAACTACTTCATTCGCAACTTCTCTGTGGCATCGATCAATCTGCTACTAGGACTCGCCTTGTGCATGTTCGGTGTTGCGTACGGGCTTGTGCACTGGCAGATCAGTTCCAGCTTGGGGCACTTGGCGACCGCGGGGACGGTGATGACGGCCGCCTTGCCCGTCATGCTGGGCACACAGCTTCTCTTGAATTTTCTGTCATTCGATATTTCCCTGACACCGCGTGAGCCGCTGCAGCAGCGACTTGCCCAAATACAACTGTTGCGAGCCCCCGCGCCGAAACACACGAACGAAACTACCGCATCACACGAAGAGGCCGTCCATGCTTAGTACACTGAAACACATCCAGTCACGCCGCGCTGACCTGACCCAACACATCGACGTCGAAAAGAGCTTTGAGTTGTGGGAAGAGAGTTGTGTGCCGTCCTATTGTCACTCCAATTGGATGGCCGCTTACGTGAGTTGGCAACGGCTCTTTCGCTGCGTCGCGCTGGCAAAACGCAATCGGCCAAATCCCACGCGTGTGCTCGACTTCGGTTCTTCCGTGGGTGAGCTTGGTCAGATTCTGCGTGAACAACAGTCGGCGGAATATCATTTCATCGAGCAAGATGAGAACGCGGCGAAGTATCTCAAATCACGACTGCCTCAGGCACACCACACAACTTTGGCAGACGCCGCCGACGGCAGTTACGATTGGGTGTTCGCGATTGATTCGCTAGAGCACAATGAGAACGTCACCGAACTGCTGGAACAACTCGCGACGAAACTGTCTCCGCAAGGCATCTTCGTGCTCTCGGGACCAACCGAAAACCGACTCTACCAACTGGGGCGACGCATTGCAGGTTTCTCTGGTGCCTATCACACGACCAATATCTACGACATCGAATCGAAAGCCTGCCGGCTATTTCGTCGTGTGGATGGGGCAACCATCTTCCCGGGACTTAACTTCTTCAGCCTGACCGTGTGGACTCACGCATAGCCCTGCCATGATGCCACTCATCATCAAGATACTGATGAGTGCTGCCGGACGGACGATCAACGATACCGACACGGCCTCGGCCATGGGGTGGCCGAGCGCAAACAGCAAACCGGTGAGTGCAGTTTCACCGATGCCGATGCCACCGATGGCGAATGCCGCCAAGGCGCCACACAGATTCAAGCCGCCCACAATCAACATTAAGTGAGTCATCGGCAACGGCAGGCCGGCGAAGCGAAACAGGCACGAGTAGTTACCGACCGCGCAGGCCCAGGTGGCTGCGGTCAACAGCGCGAGCAACAAACGTGATTCAATCGTCACATCACAATCGGCTTCGCGCTTCGCAGCCGGTGAATCCAACGCCTCAATCGCGCGGACGAACTTACCGATGAGCCTGCGGTGTTCCAGCGGCCGCAATCGTTGGCTGCAAATTGCCGCCAAACGTTGCAGAAATCTCACGGTCACCGCCAGGGAAATGGCGGCACCAAATACTCCAATTGTCAGAAAGACGATTCGCGCGGAGATGAATTGGCTGTTCGCTGCCAAAGCAAATGACAGTGTCGCCAGTAACAGGGCGAAGTCTTGCAGTCGATAAACGATCAATAGCAACGCGCCGCGCGTAACCGGAATACGACTTGTCCGTGCGACAAGGACGGGAAAGCCGATGTCACCCAATCCCGAGGGCAAGGTCGTGAACAGCAACTGATGAACAGAAGCAACATAGGTCCAGCTCTTCAGTGAAGGCCCGTTGCCAGCCGTGCGAGTCAGCCATTGCAGTCGCAACGCTCGGCAAACGACTCCTAGAGACACAAAGCCAAACGAGCCGAGCGTCCAGGACCAGTCGAGTAGCCGGGCGCGCGCAGCGAGCGCAGAAGTGTCGACCATGGAAATAAGCAGCGTTAGGGTCCCGATCGTCAACAGTATTGCGACGATCCAGCGACCAACTGCCCCTTGGTCACCCTGTCTCAGTTTGATGAAACGTCGCGTCGACGCGTCACCAGACGGTTGATCATTCATACCCATATCGATTCATCAAATCGCCACAAATGGAGCGAACCACATCAGCATTTACACAATCTTCACCATCCAACCGGCTGGACGGCTTAGCGACCGGAGCAGCATTCACGCGCGAGTCGTAACGAGTCTGCCAGTCCGCGCTAAGACCATGCAGATCCAATCCCCTGAGCACTTTTTGCATCGCCAAATCGCGTGTGTCGGCATTCCGATCAAATAGGTCTTCGTACCGAATCAGTTCGTAAGATGTAAAGTACGGCCGCTGCGCTTCGATCCGTTCATTACACCAACGCCAGCGCCACAAGGCCCGTTCAAGTTCGCTCAGATTCCCCCATCCCGCCGGCCTCGGCGACGGATAGGGACGACTAAACGGAATCCAGCGGAAGAATGGTCGAATGCGTTCAGAAGCACGGAACGTCGTAATCGAGCGTGCCCAGGACAGCGGCTCGCGGACCAAATGCGCCACCATCATTGGCCGCTGCAATTCGGGCAGTAGATCAACCACCGCACAGATGAGCGGATTGATCTCAATCAGGCCTTCATAATCCCCTAGGTTGCGCAATCGCTGTTGTCGCACAGTCAAGAAGAGCTTTCGCATGACGAACCTGGCAAGCCCTGTATCGTTGCGAAAGTTGCCCAACAGCAACTCGTAACGTCCTGGAAAAGGTTCGTGTTCGACCTTCAGTTGCGGAAATGCATCAGCGAACACGTGCGTGAGAAACACCGTGCCCGTACGACCGGCAGAAAGAACCAAGCGGTAGTCTGCGCTCAGGCCACGTTTTACTTCTACATGATCATCTACGGTCAATGTCGTCATCGGTCCTCTCTGCTGCGTCAGTAAATCTAGCTCTTACCCCGCTGCATCGCAGTACTTTTCTGGGTTTGCAACGCGAACAGGCAACCGCCGATCGCACCGATCTTCACATTCTCTCCGCGTGTTCTTTACAGCGACTTTGCGTTTAATTAGCGCGGGGTACATCAGACCTTCACGCTTGTTCGCATAATCGTTCGCGTTTGTTGGTGGGTTCTCTTCCAACACCACGGAGGCCGCTTCACAGCGGATTTGGAAATGCGGGGTCGAACGATTACGCGCGGACGGATACTCAAGCCGGCAGCATTCACATTGGTCGAACTGCTAGTCGTTGTCTCGATGATCGGCGTGCTCGTCGGCATGCTGATGCCTGCGGTGAATGCCGCACGTGAATCGAGTCGCAAAACCGCTTGCCAAAGCAACCTGCGTCAACTTGGGCTGGGTTTGGCAATCCATGCGGAGAACAAACGCGGATACTACTGCACCGGTGCGTTCGACTGGTTACGCGACGGCGCGGTGACCGAGCGGGGCTGGGTTGCAGACTTAGTGACGCAAGGCATCCCTGTGGGACGCATGCTTTGTCCATCAAATCAAGGCACTGTCGCCGACACATTCAATGATCTGTTGACTGCGAATGTTATCGTTGATCAATGCGTTGACGTGTTGGGCAGCGAAGGTCGGACGGAACCCGATGGTTCGACCATCGTAAACCCTTGCCGTCAAATCGTGAGTAAGAAGCTTTCGCCGAATAGTGAAGAGCGTCGCCAACTTGTAGAGGCACAAGTGATGGCCAAGCACTTCAACACCAACTACACCGCGAGTTGGTTGCTCACGCGTTCGCGCCCTCTGCTCGACAAAGATGGCAATGTGACTTCGCAGAAACCCGGTTGCTCTACATCATTGATGCACCGCGTTGCCACTGCGGGTCCGTTAACTCAGGGCATGCTGGACGTCTCATCACTGCCTGCCTCGACAGTGCCGTTTCTGGGCTGTGGCAAAGTTACGGGAACGTTGAACGTACCACTCGGCGATCATCCCGCCGGCTCGTTCACAACGCTAAGCCTAACGGCTGGACCGGCGGTTGCAGCAACTGGACAGCGTCCAGCGTTTGCGAACGAAACTCCGCGCGGCGGCCCCAGCGGATGGTGGACCGTGTGGTCGAAACAGACTGTGCAGGACTACCGCGGTTTTTCTCCGACGCATCGGGGCGTCTGCAACATACTCATGGCCGACTCGAGCGTTCGCCCAATCGAAGACCGCGACGGCGATGGTTTCTTGAGTAATGGCTTGCTGTCATCTGGGTCAGCGGGGATCGAGATGCCTGCGGAACAAGTTTTCAGTGGTGCTGCAATCCAGGGATTGTAAGAACCACGATTCCCATCGAACCTCTCTTTTCGTTCTCGTACGTAAGGTTTCAGGAGTTGAAAATGAAACGACGACGACTTGGTTTTACCTTGGTCGAACTGTTGGTGGTAATCGCCATCATCGGCCTGCTGGTAGCTTTGGTGCTGCCGGCGATTTCTCGCGCACGTGAATCGGCACGTTCTGCCGCGTGCCAGAACAATCTGCGCCAGTTTGGTATCGGTCTGCACATTTTTGCTGACCGCGACCGCCAAGAACGCTTCTGCACAGGAGCGTTCGACTTTCGCCGTGACGGATGTATGGACACCTATGGTTGGGCAGCTGACCTTGTGAACATCAACGCAGCACTTCCCAATGAAATGCTGTGCCCCTCCAACCCGTTGCGCGGTATTGAGAAGCTCAATGACTT
>JAGQPK010000332.1 GCA_020426755.1 Planctomycetales bacterium | reverse complement strand
TGACCCGCCGGTGATACCGACGCGTTGCCTATCGACCAAACCCATTTCAATCAAATGGTCGACGCCGTCGATGAGATCGTCGAATTCTTTGCCCGCTGCGTCGGCTTGCCCGAGCTTCGAGAACGCAACACCGCGTCCCGTACTGCCACGATAGTTAGGATAGAAGACCGCGAAACCGCGAGCCGCACCCACCTGACCCGGACTTGAGTAACTGGTAACCCAGCCGTTCGGCACGTGAGATTCCGGCCCACCATGCACGACCATAATCAACGGATACCGCCGGCCCGGTTCGTAGTTTAGCGGCTTGACCAAAATGCCTTCGAGCTCCTGACCGTCGCGTGCAGTCCAGCGTACGACTTCTTGCGCGGCGAAACGCACGTCATCCAGTTGCGGGTTGCTGACGGTCTGCCGTTCCATCTGCCAATCGCCAACGGTGACCTTCACAACTTCGGCAGGATGTCTGGGCGAGTGGGCGACGACGGCCGCCTTTTGGCCAGCCGTGTCCAGTGACAACGATGTGGCAATCACGTCCAGCGGCTCTGCCATCTGAGCGACTTGTTTGTCGACGGTAACCTTTCCCAATCGAGTCGCTTCGCGTTCATCAGCAACCCAAACCAAGGTGCTGTTGTCTTGCCAGGCGAAGGCAGAAACGTGCGCTTCATAGTCGGGCATTAGATCCGCGGCGCTCGTGTCGCCCGGCACCTTGGCTACTGCCAAGCGTCCTTCGTGTGGATCGTTGATGTCGGCCGCCGAGATCATCGCCAAGTGCTTGCCATCCGGACTGAATCCGACTTGCCCAAGCTTGCCGGGGTTTTCGATCGATTGGACGATGTGTCCTGAATCGACGTCAACGACATGGACACGTTTGAACATGTAACTGTCATCAACCGTCGGCGTCTTCGCTAAAACCACGGCCAACTCACGACCAGTGGGACTCCACTGGACAAACGATGCGGAACCGGTCAACTCAAGCATGGTGCCGCCATTGACGGTCTGCGTTTCCGTCGCAGCAAGATCGACATCAGCCAACCACACTCGCGTCGCCGGTTGATCTTCTTCGTAGATTTCTTGGTTGAACCCTTTCTCGGACACTGCTTGTTCGTCGGCAGACTTGGGCTGAGCCGCCAGATAGGCAATGCGTCGGCCGTCGACGGAAATGTCGTACGACTGGATGCCCGTTTCGTGAGTGAGCACGCGCCGCGACTCGCCTCCATCAACCGGTATCAAATACAGCGCCGCCCGCTTGTCACCGTTGCGAACCGCCAGATAGGTGATCGCCTTACTGTCGGGAGTCCAGCGCACGCTGTTGATGTTGACTTCGCCAACAATGAATCCACGCGACTTGCCTTGGGCGTCGAGCAGATGCAATTCTGACCAGGAGCGGCCATCGGCATCCCCCATCGGTCGCCGCGGCACGGAACGGAGATATGCGGTCCAGTTGCCGTCCGGCGAGATCTCGGCGGCCACGACTGACTTGAGTGTCGCGACGTCGATTGGCTGTAGAACTTTAGTGGGTGTATCGGCAAGGCCCGACGCGGCCCAGTAACAAGTCAGCAACATCGCAAGTGCAAACGAACGAAAGCGGTACATCACTCAACCCTCCACGGCGGCAGTTTTGCTTCAGCGTAGCATCTCGCGTGTCGCCCTGCGCGCAATTCGCCTAGCACACGTTTCGCCGAAAAGCGTTAGCCAAGTGGCACTCAGTTAAGATGTGCGCTGATGTCCCCTCTCCCGCAATTGACTTTCCACGGTCTTGAAACTCGCAGTACGGGAGGGGGAACTACGCGTTTCTTCGTGACAGTCGCTTGTCATCCGCATCAACAATCGCTAGTTCAGCCAGTGTCGCGGCGGACGTAGCCGCCGGACTCGCGGCACGTTCTTGAAGTTCGCCAAACTGAAACGCCAGCACGAAATCTCGCGAGGTAAAGCGGCCATCGCAGTTAAGGTCGCCGTCCCGCCAAGTCGCATCGACATCCTGTTCATACTTACCTCGAATGAAGACCTGCACAAAATCGTCGGTGGTAAACCGACCGTCTTCATTCACATCGCCGGGACGACTGCCGAGAGCTAGGAACAAGGCGAAGAAATCGTCGTGGCCCACCTGTCCGTCACCGTCGACATCCAAGGCGCTGAAGTCATTGGCGCGGAAATCTGCACAGAAGCTATCCAGATCGAACCAATTGAGCTGGCCGTCGCCGTTGATATCTCCAGAAACACGCTGATCATCCTGGAAGTGAATCGTGTATTCGCCTACTGCTTGACCATTGAATCCCTGAGCAGCACCAGCTTGCATGATGAAGGTGTGCACCGTATCCGGAGTACCGGCCAACAGTGCTGGATCAATATCAAACATGATCGTGTTCGCGTCATACGGCGCGAAGCCGGTAAAGGCAACTCCATTCAAAGTAAACTTGCTAACATCAATTGTTGATAAGTCGAGCGACATATCGAACGTCAATCGCACGCGGCGCGGTCGGCTGGCGATGCCTTCATCCGCCGGGAAGCTTTCGACCACAGTGGGCACGGGCACCACCGTAGAACCGCTGACTGACACTAAATAGTCACCGGATGCGAGTTCGTCGGCGCCGGTGATTTCCAATCGATATTCACCCGCTGCTGTTACGGTGTAAGTGAAACTGGTCGGGTCATTCGCTCCCAGCGCTTGACTGGCGACCTCTTCACCTGTCGGCGATATGAGTCGCGCGACGGCGCGCCAGGTTTCACCAGGAGCACCGGCCGCTGTAAATTGTGGCGCGACATCAATGCTCAGCACATCGCCCGCGTTGGCGCTGATTTGATAATGGTCGGTGTCGCGTGTGGATAGCTGTCCTGCCAGAGGCCGCAAATTCGAGAGCACCGAATCCGAGTTTTGATGTTCCAGCGCCACGTTGCGCCGCAGCGACAACCGGAACG
The DNA here is from genome assembly GCA_020426755.1 of Planctomycetales bacterium. Lineage (GTDB taxonomy): Bacteria > Planctomycetota > Planctomycetia > Pirellulales > Pirellulaceae > JAGQPK01. The sequence continues at coordinate 3,199 of JAGQPK010000332.1, read as the reverse complement.
TCGGACCATTGGCCTGCTGCGTATCGACGAGAATCCAGTATCGATCTGGCTGACCATTTGTCGTCTTATCAACATAATCAGAGAAGGTTTGCGAATTCACGAGGGCCGTCGAACCGAAGGCGATCAATTGTGAATCCGGCCCGATGAGCTGCACGCTGCCCTGGCTACCGGCAAACCCGATCGAGAAACTCTCACCGTCGGCAACGGTGAACGAGAACCAGTGTTGCGGTGAGTTTGTCGCGGCAGGAATGGCTACCGTGACGACGCCCGCGACGCCCACTACAGCATCCAAATCCTCCGCCTGCGATTGAACATTGTTGGGCGGCAGATTCGCATCGACGCGTTCCGGCAATAGATTAAGCTCCAGTCGCAACGACACGCGTCCGGGCGCGGTTCCGTCGGCGCCTGCCACTTCGAATGAGTAGTCACCGCTGGCCTCGGCACTAAAGGTCGCCGCCAAATTATCGGCGGCATTGGCGTCACCTGCCAACGTCGCCACAACCTGACCTTGCGGGTCGCGCACGGTAACGGCGTATTTTGTGCCCGCATCAACTCGAGAGAACCGAGCCGTCACGGTTTGCCCCGCATGCAACCGATAGACGCGCGTGTCAACATCGGTGTCGCTGGACAAGGCAAACTGGCGCGGTTCGGTCAGATAGGTCAGGTCGGCCTGCGTCGGTGCGATCGGCATGTAGAGCCCATCGTAAGGGACGCTGCCGAGATTGATTGTCAGTGGCGTTGTCAGCGCCGCCAACCGGTTGCCGGCGAGATCCACGATCGGTGGTCCAGCGCCCAACTCATTCGACAGCCGCAACTCATAGTCGTCATCAATCAAACCTTGAAAGGCTGCCGTCAACGTAAATGTCGACGCATCGAACTCGAACGAGTCCGGAGCAATCGCACCAAAGTTACCAACGAGTCGCAACGACTGTGCATTGATCGACGCTGCGTCCAGCAGTTCGTCAAACTGCACTGTGACATCAAGGCGATCGTTTGTCAGCGTCGTGTTCGGCTCCAGCGACGACTGAATCACGCTCGGAGCCGTCACATCATACACAAAGTCGAAAGTCACGCCCGCGAAGACGTCACCAAAGATACTCGTTAAGCTCCCAGGAGCTAACTCCAAGTGATAGGCTTGCTCAGCCAACGTTGGCAACTGAATCTCGATGCGGTTTCCTTCGACATTTACTGAGTCCAAAGACGCGCCATTCAGTGATATCGATGACAGGGCGACGAGATCCAGACGGAGGTCACTAGGCAACGTCAACGTGATCGCGCCCGGCTGAGTATTCAGATACTGCCCGTCGGCGATCGTACTATGCACAACTTCAAACGGCGCCGTTCCAGTACTTCTCCCCTCGACACTAATGAGATACTCGAAGTCCGTGACATCGAGTAAAAGTACATAGTCACCAGTCATAGTTGCCGTATGCGTAATTTGAGGCGAGGCCCCTTGGATCGAAGTGGATTGGACAACCTGCCCAGTCGGATCGAGCAATCTCATCGTCCCACTCGCTGGATTTGTGGGCGACAATATTGACTGATATCGAATGACGAGCGGATCACCTTCGTTCGCACTGAATCGAGTAGGCGCCGGTACGAATGCGAATGCACCGGCAACCGCATTAAATGGCCCCAGCGTTAAGGGTTCGTTGATGCCAACGTTGACCGCATCCCGCGTTACCGTCAGGTAGTGCCGCGCGGCGTTCGATGTGGTGACATGCAAGTAATAATCGTTCGTCGTGCCTTCCGCTCCCAAGTCACGCAGGACTTGATAATTGTCCGAATCGGCGAGCGACATCGATCGGGAACTTATCAACGCAAGATTCGCATCGTAGATTTCCAGCGACGCGGTTCCATTTCCAGTGACGTTGGTCAGCATGACGTGCGCCAACTGGCCGCCATTTAGCTTGAAACGGTACCAGCTCTCCGTATCGTCGCTGGCAACGCTAGCGCGAGTCGGCCCGGTCCCCAAGTTCACGAACTGCAACTCTTGCGCAGTTGGTTGCGGTTCATTCGGCTCTTGGTCGAAGGCAGCGTTCTGCAGCAAATCCAACAGAACAGTTCCTACCGAACCGCCCGATGATGTCACGACGATCGAGTAGTCGCCCGCGGCGACGCCCGGCTCGACGACATACACGCCATTCAGCGAACCACCTGATGGAACTGTATACAGAGCGACGATGTTGCCGCCGGGTGCCTGCACCGCGACGTCGTAGGCGACGTCGTTGACTGCAGCAGTTTTGAAACCCAGCATGTCGTTTTCGTCCAAGCGAACGTTGACGGTATCCGCATCATCCGGGCCCAGGAAGAGCGAAAGACGTGGTACGGAGTAAATCGCAGCGTGATTGTTGGCCACAGGTAATAACCGGGGCGTGATGGGGCCCGTCACATCCGTATAGAACAGGTCTTGAAAATCGCCGCCTGCAGTTCCATTACCCGTAGGAAATGTGTCGTTCGCTTCGCCATCAAGTGCGTTACCAACCGTGTCAGTCACGGAAGTTGCTGGCCAAACTAAGCTATACGCTCCTTCAACGCTCAGACTGAATGTGGCGAGATACTGATTCGGAGTAATCTCGGTCATTCTGGCTGTCGTTCCTCGGCCAGTGCCTTGATGGTATGCGATCGGACCTCTAATCACTTCCACCGGTTCGTCAAACGTGACAATGAATCGCGCGTTGGACGTACCGACCGATTCATCTCGGCGGAATTCAGCGATGCGAGGTGCCTCGCTGTCGATGGTGTAAACAATGCGAATTGCGTCGTTCGGTCGCCCTGACACATCCAGAATGGAGTTGGGCGAAATCGACAGGACATGAGCCGGTCCGTCACCGCTGCCTGGACCGAGCACCACACGAATCGAACTGGAGTTGACGACAGAATAGGATCGAACGGGGACACCATCGTACAAGATATCGTCGAGACTCAACGTGTCTAGCCGGATCGGTGAATCAAAATTCAGCAATACCAAATTCGGCGAAGCCGTCACATGCGTGCCATCGGGCGGCGAGGCAACGGCCAGACCATAAGTACCTACTCGCGGTACACCTTCAGCATGCATCAGCACGCCATAGTTATCGGGAAGTCCCACATGCCCTAGCTGGAGCGGAAGACCGCCATTGGGATTAAACGTTTCGGTATCCCCGACCACATACTGCCGAACGCTTGACTGCACATCAAAAACAAGTGGCGTGCGCGG
>JAGQPK010000331.1 GCA_020426755.1 Planctomycetales bacterium | reverse complement strand
CGAGTGCCATCTTGAGCCGCTCTTGCGCGTCACGCCCCTGCCCTTGCCGCCGTTGAATCGTTGCCAGTAGAACGTTGGCCGGCGGATATTCGCGGCTGATCTCGGTCAATACCAGAACCGCCTCGGCAGCCTTGCCCGAACGAGCCCAGAGATTGGCCTGCAAATAGCGAGCACCTAGGTCGCGACTGTCAATTCGCAGTACGGCATCGAGGTGGGCCTGCGCCGCGGAAAACGCATCCTCCGGGTCTTTGATAACGTCACCCGACAACAGCTTTTGCACGAGCCACAATCGAGCCGGATAGTACTCGTATTCATCAACCAAGCTCTGCATCGTGTCGATGGCGTCCGCCATTTTGCCCTGCGCCGCCGCTGTCACCGCCATGTCATACTGCGAGGACTCGGCAAACATCCCCAGCTGCTGAACTTTGCGAAGGCACAGTTGCGCTTCATCAAACCTTTTTGCTTCGCGAGCTTCCATGGCCGCCTTGCGATAACGGCTGGCCGTTGCCACCGGCGATTGAAATGACACGCGGACCATGCAGTAGGCCAACGGACAAAACAGCAACAGCGCGGGAATCGCGCCCAACAACAAACGAAAGTCGCGACTGAAGTACCAGGCCGAACTGAATTCGTAAGCCGATGCGGCCAGATGCCGAACACCAGCGAGTAGGTAGCCGAGCCAAAACAGCCAACGCGAATTCTCCAGCCGCTTCTCGAGTCCTTCGAAACCGGTCCCGAGCACCATGCCGATACGGCCTGGAATTCGCGCGAGCCAACGGGCCGGCGTCGTCAGCCAGCGGAAGTAAGTGGGATGCTCATTCATCCACTCGCTAACGCGCCACATTCGGTAGTGAAATGCGTGCAGAACGCGCCGAATAAGGCTCGGCTTCGCATTCCGATTGCGGCTCTCCTCCGCGGAAAGCTGCCATTTCTGCAGCGGCTCGCTAATCAATTTATGCTGCAAGCGGAAGAACGGTCGCGTGATCCGGCTGCCCAAGCCGGTCAGCCCACGCAACGCTCGGTCTTGCCAGCTAAACCACTTCGCCATTAGCCGGCGAAACGGGCTTCGTTTAAATGGGCTCGGGTTAAAATCGTCCGAAAACACGCCGCGTTACCTCTAGGTGCCCCGTCGGGGTTGCCTCGTCCTGTTCCGACCGGCACACCTGCAAGCCCCCCAGAATGTGCCAGATAGCTACTTCGAGTTTATGATCGGCTGTCGACAAACTCAACACTTCCGCACAGTGACAAGCCACAAACCGAACGTCACGCCACACCACGATCCCGAAAACCGGATTTAAAAGGGCCTGTCAGCCGCTACTGCCAGTCCGACACTCACTCCCAACGTCGATCGAACACACGAAACCCTGCCTGTTCATAATTGGGAATCGCTGCCTGGTGGTCCCGGTCGCACGTATGGAGCCAGACGCGTGCCGGACCGTGACTCCAAGCAAAGTTGAGGGTCCATGCTAAGAAACGTTTACCCAGCCCCCGGCCGCGGTACTCGGGCGCCAGTCCGAAATAGACTAGCTCGACCTCGTCCGGTAGGGCTAGTCGCACCTCCGAGTACCCCGCAACTTTGCCACCCTCGCGCAAGACGTGGATCACGATCTGATCGCCCGAAATTCGCTCCAGCAACTCCTCGTCGGCAATCCGGTTACGGTCAGTCCACTCGTGGTCAGCGCCAACTCGGTTATAGAGCAAACGATAATCGTGAGCGGTCAGCTCTGGCACGCGGTCGACGCGCATGTCGGGCGGCCAATCGACGGCTTGCCCTTCCCAGCGAAACATCTCCAGATATGTAACCTGCGACTGGCGCCGCGGTCGATCGTAACAAATCCGTTCGAAGTTCACGCGTCGGTGCTCCACTTGGCAAAGGGGTGCAGCGCCAAGTTCGCGTTGAAGTAGCGTGGATCGCTGGTCACTTCCGCGCCCAACCAAGCGGGGTGTTCAAACGACTGCGTTTCAGATTGCAGTTCGATCTCGGCGACGACTAGACCGGCATTCTCGCCGAAGAATTCATCAATCTCCCAGCAGTTGCCAGCGTGCCAGACGGTGTGCCGGTGCTTATGAATCACCGGCGGCTGACACAAATCGGTCAGCATCTCTTCTGCATCCAGGCGATCGATTTGATATTCGTATTCCCGCCGCGCCGCGCCGACGGTCAGACCTTTCACTGTCAAAAAAGCAATCTCGCCGTCAATCCGAACACGAACGCTACAGTCCTTCTGTCGACTCAGATAGCCTTGCCGCAACGGGCGCGGTTCCGCGGTGCGCCAACCGTCATTCGTTACGAGAAACTTGCGCTCGATTTCCGTCGCCATTCGCCTCTCCCTGGTTCTTTTTTTGGAATGCGGCCGCGCAGCTGCCGATTTCCAACCAAGCCAACGATGACTCAATTCCGTTGGCCGTACAACCTTAATGCTAATGCGGACTCGCCAAAGCGCGCCGCGAAATTTCAAATTCGCGCCATCTCATTGCTTCGAATTCGCACGAGATTCGATAGCGGCGCGATCGCACTCTCGAATCACGATCGTGAGGCTCGCCCCAAGAATTCTCCCTACTCGTTCCAATAAACAACAAGGTTGTTCGTGGCACGTCCTGCCGCAACGACATCGAGCCGACCATCGCCGTCCAGATCCGCCAGTCGCAGATCTTCGCATGCCATTGTGTTGTCATCAATTGTGTGCCGTTGCCAAACGTCGCCGTGTTCATCGGGCACGTAGAGCCGCACACCGACTCGATTGTCCGCATTCGGATTCCGCCAACCGGCAACGATCTGATCGCGTCCCAATCCCAACAGATCACCGATGGCCAACGCATGTCCCTGCTGATAAGTGTCGTCCAGCACACGTCGCTGCCACTGCCCATCCGCCTGCTTACGGTAGAACACCAGTTCAGTGCCGTGCATCGGTTCGATCGAAACGAGATTCTCCAATCGCCCGGTAACGCTGGCCGCACGCACCTCTCCCGCACCACGATCGGGCACAGCGGCCACGACGACGTCATTGCTGATCGGTGTCACCATGCGAAGCGCTTCCTTGCCTGCGACAAGTAGCCCTTCGGTGCTGTCTTGAGCCGTTTCAACGGGCCCTAATGAAACGACGTCGAAGTTGTGCGTCATGTGCATCTGTTCCATGACGATCGAATGCGAGTCCACTTTGCCGGTCTGCAAATCGATTGCGTATGCGCTCAGCCGAACCACTGCTCCTGCGCCATTCTGATTGCCACGACCGTGTAACGGCAACACCATCAGACGATAGTCTTCCGGCCCCCAGCGCACCCAATGCATGCGGTGCACGGTTGGGTCATAGGGCTCAACTGCGACTGGTTGCCACAGTTGGCGAGGGTCAGCTGGCCGGCGGAGATAGAATACCGCACCGCTTTTGGCGGTGTCCGTGGTTTCCCCCGGATTCCAATTCGCACCAACCGCAACTTCCACTAACCCGTCGCCGTTCAAATCGCGTGCCGCCAAGCACACGTTATCGCGTGGAGTTAGATTGCGTGCCATTACATGTCGTGGCCAGGCGGCGCCGCGTTGACCAGGATTCTCGTACCACACGAATTCCGACTTATCTGCCAACAGAATATCGGGGCGACCGTCATCGTTGACGTGACCAACGGCCAGACCGTAGCCGATGGCAACATCTGCGTCGATCGTCTCCGGCTGAAAATGAGGTTCAATCGCATCGGCTGCATTTGCGGCGGTGGACAACAGCGCCGCGACACAACCATAGGCAAAGAGCGATTTCGCCAAAGCGCACGCATGCCGCATCAGTGATTCCTTATTCGCTTCGTTGAGCAGATTCTTCGCTTGTTTGAGCAGGCAGCTTTTTCAGCTTCAAGTCTTTGATCGCGCCGGTTGTATGCCAGGTCACGATTCCCAGTGGAGTGACCGGCTCCTGTTCCCACCAGATGGAGAAACGGTGCCCTTCCGTCGCCACATCGACCATCGTCTTGCCATCAATCTCGGCCGTGATCTGGCCATCGGTCACGCGCAACATGACCTTGTACCAGGTCTCATTATTAAAATCGAACGACTGCGTCGTCGAGTTTTCGATCGCAGAGTAACCGTCAATATTCGATAGTCCGATCACTTGCCCGCCCCAGCCGCCGAGAATCAGCGTGCAATACTCTTCTTTAACGGGAAACGTAAGGCCGCAGAAGAAGTCTCCCCCGTCGACGCGTTGGCCCGCGAAGGTCACTTCATAATTCGATCGTGGCAATTGGCCCTTCCAGGAGATTCCCGTTGCCGGCTTGCCTTTGGGTAAGATGATCACCCCGTCTTTGACATGCACGTCGCCATGCTGCTTGAAGTCGGCGTCCTCGATGATTCGCCACCCCTCCAGCGTCTTGCCGTCAAAGATCGCCACATCGGCAGAATTCACAGAAGCGGCCGTCTGGGACAGATTGCCTTCTGTTGACGAAGCTGAGTCATCAGCGCGCGCCGGCAAACTCCAACTTGGGCAAGTGACGACACACAAACCGATCAGCGCCGCCAGGCAACGACGGATAACTCGCGAGAGACAACACGACACAATGAGATCCTCCTCACAACAGCGCAGTTAGAACGAAGATTGTGCCGCTTGACCAGCCTTTTCGCCACACAAATCCGCGGCATTGAGCCATTTTACGTGTTTTCAGGATGTTGTGCGCGGGACTATGATGGCGGATACCGGAAGCGACGACCGGCTCGCAACTGCGATCGTCATGCACCTGCCGACTAGGGCGTAACAGCCTACAGAGCGTCTATGAAATGTCCATTCTGCACCGTTGACAACGACCGTGTTATCGACTCGCGCTCCCATCAAGACGGTTATGCGATTCGTCGGCGCCGCGAATGTCTGGGCTGCAAGCGACGCTACACGACGTATGAGCGTGTAGAGGAGCAAGAACTAAAGGTCGTCAAGAAGGATGCGATACGCGAACCGTACAACCGAGAGAAGATCTACACTGGGCTGACAAAGGCCTGCTGGAAGCGGCCCATCAGCGACAACCAAATCCAAGCCATCACCGCCGAAGTTGAACAGGAAATCTACGATCGCAACGAAAACGAGATTGAGAGCCAAGCGATCGGCGAAATCTTGATGCGGAAGTTGCGTCAGCTCGATCAAGTCGCTTTCGTCCGCTTCGCCAGCGTTTACCGCGAGTTCAAAGACGTCAAAGACTTCGTCGAAGAGCTGCAGCCGATGCTCGAGGGCAATTCGATCAAACTGCCCTAGGAGGATACGCCGTCGGCACGGCGGTTTGCACAGGCTGCAGATTCTCAGTGTCCCCAGCAACGTGTCCATGCTCATGCCACGAGGTCTCGTGCGATGAACGCCGGCGAAGACGTCAACGAGTCGCTGCTTCCCGAACACCCACTCGCCCGATTGCCACACGGTGGGCGGTGGCAGTATCACCTCGATCGTTTGTCGATTTACTTGATCGTCTTCGGCCTTGCGGCGGTCGTGGCCGCGAACATTTTCTCATTGCGAACCAATCTGAAAGGTAGCCTGGCACCCGGCGCGAGCGTTGGACTCGTGTTCATCCTGCTCGGTTTGATCCGCATGCTGAATCCGGGGCGGCTTGGGCTGAGCCTGGCAATCCCCCATCTTCACCGACGTATGCTCGCGTGCATTTTTGCTCTGGCAGCCTCAGCGAGCCTATACCATTTGTGCGTACTCGGGCGACTTATCGCCATGGCGTTGATTGGCAAACCGGCTGGCATTTACCGGCATGCATCCATGATGCTGCTGGGCCGAATCGATACTTGGACACAGCTTGCGCTGCTTTCCGGCACGACCGTTGGCTTCGCTTACCTTGCCTACTTCATCAGTACGGTTTCCCACCGCTCGCAACGTGAGACCGAGGAGAAACTGGCCATCGTCGAATTGCAGTTGGCACAATTGGCGGAAGAAGTGGCAATCCTACGCACAGACCTCAACGCGGCCCGAAGCACAGACCAGGGTAAAGGTCTGGGGTAAGAGCGATATTCGCTCCGAATACGAGCAACGTCGATATTCGGTTACTAAAGCGAGCGACCAATCACGAAGTCAGCCAGTTCCAGGAGCGAATTCTTCGCGATCGAGTCCGGTAGTCCGGCAAGCTGTTGCCGGGCCTCACCGGCGAACCGAT
>JAGQPK010000330.1 GCA_020426755.1 Planctomycetales bacterium | reverse complement strand
GACACTGCCTAACCTTAATGGTCGTGAACGCCTGCTTTCATCAGGAAAGGATCGTACGCTGCGACTCTGGGAGCCCACAATTGGGCGACTCATTCGCTTTGAACGTCTCGACGCGATTCCGGCTTTCGTCGCTCAAGCCAATTCAACTAGTCCGGTTTTCGTCGTAACTCAAGCAGGCGAACAATTCATGACTGCCAACGCGCCTTGGACTCGTTGGGAACGGCGTGAAGCACCTTGGGGGAGCGAGGCGAGTTCGCCGATCTACTCAATTGCGCTGCCCCCAAATGGAAAGCAGTTGGTACTAGGCACCGCCGTAGGCCGGCTTGTCGTCGTGCCGCTTGAAGACGTGCATTAGCTCCGACGAGTTCAGTTCGCCGTTACGCGTAAGCGTCGGTTTGTCCCGGCGAATGGCATCGACTGCAGCGCGATCCGCGGCTAACGCCCAATGGCACTCCGTTTAGAGTTCAGGATAGAAACAACGGGTAGTTCCCCCTCCCGTCGCTGGCCTTCACTTCACACAGTTCGACACCGAGAGGGGGCGCCACCTAGATGCTGAAAATCAAAGAAACTCATCGCGAGCGGAGCAGAAGTTTAGTGCCACTACCAGCTCCGCGATTGTCGCCCTCCCCCTGAATCCCCCTCCCATACTGCGCGTTTTCAGACTGTTGAACGTCAATTGCGGGAGGGGGAACAGCAGCGCACATCGAAACTGAGTGCCATTAGGCTAACGCGTTTTGGCGAACTTAGTTCCCAGGTTGAGTCAACTGGCATCTAAAAACTGCGATTGCTCCATAAGCCAATTGCTCCTAAGATCCCGCCGCAAATCTGCGCTGCGGGACGTGATTGCTAGCCACGCATTCACGTCGGAGACTGCACTCGTTTTAGAAGCTTGGCCGAGTGATTGCCGTATGAAACAGCTTGACTTTCCTACCAAATTATGTGTCTGCGCCGCGATACTCACATCTGCATGGCTGCTCCCTGCGATGTCAGTTGGCCAGGATGTCACCCGAGGCAAACGCGATATTCCCTGGCGTCAGGATATCGGTGCCGGACAACTCAAAACACCAGGTAACAGCCGAGTGTTGCCGGGCGTCGACGGAGAGCAAGAAGTGCGTCGCACTTCCGGAGATGTCGACGAACCACAAGTTCGAACGGCCGACTTGCGCAACGCGCCCGGTGGAGGAAGTCAATCACGCGGCAACCGCACGGCAGCTCCGAATGGAGATCGCGATGCCACGGCAGCCAGTCAAACGGCTGCGAATTGGTGGAAAGAGGACGCCGAACAAACAATCGGTACGCCGGAGAAAGGTTCTTACGGTCGCAGCGTGTCCCCGCGCGGCGAAGTCATTCTCTCGACAGAAATCTTGGCCTGGGTGGGCAACGAACCGATCCTGGCAGGTGACTTCTTAGGGCGCATCAACGAGGCAATTCAGCCCGCAATCGGCAAGGTTCCTCCGGAAGAGCTCGACAAACAACGCTGGCTGTTGATGGAGCGCATGCTACCGAACGCGATTGAAGCCAAGATGGTCTATCTCGACTTCACCCGCCAGATGCAACGCGAACAAATCGAATCGGTACGAGCAAACGTCTACAAGCAGTTCGATGAGAAGCAGATGCCTCGCATGGTAGAGCAGGCCAAACTGAGGTCGCCGGCTGAGCTGGAAGCGCAATTGCGATCGTACGGTTCGTCGCTCGATACTGTGCGTCGTTCATTCTTCGAACAGGTTGCAGCGCGTGAGATCATTCGCCGTAGCAGTGAAGACGATCGAGAAGTTACGCACGACCAGTTACTGGAATTTTACGAAGCTCATTTAGGCGAGTACGAATATCCTGCGAAAGCAAAATGGGAACACTTGATGGCCCGTTTCTCTCAATTCAAATCGAAGCGTGAGGCCAAGAAGGCGATTGCCGCGATGGGCAATGCGGTCTTGGAGGGTGCCAAGCTCGAGGTCGTTGCACGTCGCAGTTCGCAAGGCCCATTGGCCAGCGACGGTGGACAATTCGACTGGACCACGCGCGGCAGTTTGGCATCGAGTGTTCTGGATGAAGCGATCTTTTCCTTTCCCGTAGGTGAACTCAGCCCCATCCTGGAAGACGAAGAAGGATTTCACATCATTCGCGTGATTGCTCGCCAAGATGCAGGTCGAACTTCATTCTTGGACGCCCAGTCTGGCATTCGCGATAAGATTAAGGAAGAACGTCGCGACGCGAAGGTTAAGGAGTATCTAGAAAAGCTGAAACGCGAAACTTACGTGTGGAATCGGTTCGAAGAAGAGCAGAGAGGTAAGCCGTAGTCCCGCTCACGAAAGCCGCCGCGCGAAACTGTCTCTCAGGACCTGCAAGCGACAACTACTTGTTGATCGTAGGCAGGTCCTTCCGATTGTTATCGGAGATCGCCTGCCGTAGTAGATTCTCGTAGCTCTTGTTTTCCGGCGCCACTCGTGCCAGGTAGGTGGCTTGCTCGATAGCCGCTTCGTACTTCTTCGCCTTTAACAGCATCTGGGCGTATTCATAGCGCCAACCGAGCGACGTGGGTTTGGCAGCAATCGCCTTTTCGTAGTGAGGTATCGCCGAATCGAACTTCTCTTGCATGTTAAAGATGCGCGCCGCGACGTACGCATACTCTGCGTCCGGCAACTTTGTGCTAGGCAAGGCATCTTCGGCGAACTGCAGCAACCGTTTGCGTACCGCCTCCATTTCGGGCTGTGCAAAGTTCCGCTGAATGACAAATAACAAGAGATCCGCTTGCTTAGGTAACACATCCGCAAACAACTGACGGAGCGTTAACTTGCCACGTACGGATTCCACAATATTGTTGGCGTAGCTGGGCGAGAGCAGGAGACTCGTATTCCAGTCTGAGCAGGCTTGTTCTGTACGACCGGCGCCAAGATCGAGCACACCGCTCCAGTACCACAGCTCCGCATCCCCCGGTGCTAAAACGTGAGTGCGTTCCAGGTGAATCTGGTCGCTCCCTAGTTCTGGCAATACCGCCGAGAGTTCCGCAAGGAGATAGTGCACCTGCGGAATCGTCGGCGCAATCTCACGCGCCAACAACAGATGCCGGCCAGCGGGAACCAGATATTGCTCAACATGCGTACCTTGCCGCAGCGACTCAATGTCGCTCGTCTGATTCTCTTGCTGCAGTCGGTGGATTACACCGAACAGATGATGGGCAGACGAACGCAACCACAGATCAGCGATAAGCGGCGGCGGCGAATCCTTACCGGACTCACTTTGCGCCTCATTCGCCTTTTCGAGTTGAGCTTGCAGCTCTGCCAGGACTTCCGGCGGTTGCTGAATCAGCAGGTCATGGTAGGTCGCAGCACGATACTGTTGCACGAGCAGCTCGGCAAGTTGCCGGTGAGCTTCCGCATCATCCCAACGCAGAGGCAGTGCCGTTTGCAGAGGTGCAGCTTTAGCGGCTAGGACTTCCGGTCGTGATTCGAGTGAAAGCTGTTCAAGCCCGGCATTGCGTTCCGCCGCCTGGATTCGGCTTGCCTTATTCATTTCCAGCGAGCCAAACAAACACCCCAATAGCAAGAACCCGATCAGTAAAGTGACAACTGATGTCGGGGCACCTAGTCCCAGCAAAGATGACCGCGTCACTTGCATGGGCGACCGACGCGACTTCGTCACACGTCGCGACTTCGCTTCGCCGGCTAGAGTCTGTGTGTCGTCATGCAAGGCCGGCGACAATGCTTGTCGACTGGCCCGCATGCTGGGCGCTTGATAGCCACTGGCAGTTGAAGTACTACTGTCGATTGCATCCAACGACTCAGCCGGCCACACCGACAGTAATGCTGCACGCCCAATTACTATCCCGCACATTGCTGCCATCAACATTGCATTGGATGGAATGTACAGACCAAAGTCGAACATACCGCCAATGAACTGACTTGTCAGACCAAAGGTACCGGCGATCGCCAACGCGTTGTTAACTGGGCCACCCGTGCGGTACAAACGTACGATCGCCAGCGTGGTCAGCAGAATTTCTAACAACAATAGCGAGAAAGCCGCCACGCCACCCTCGACCAACGACTGCACGAACTGGTTCTCCGCATGCATGTGCGTCGTGGCAGGTACATAGCGATTCTGAAACCGCTCATAGACCAGTCGATAGGTTCCTAAACCAGAACCCGCGTACCGAAAATCGGGCCAGGCCTGTAGTGCTTCCTGCCAGTTCGGTAGTCGGCCAGACTCGTACGCCTTCTCATTCTCGAATAGTTCTTGAAAGCGCGACTGCACAAACTCAGTCTGGCCCGACCAGCTCATCAAGCCAACTCCGGCGACTAACATGACCAGCATACCGGCAGCGTAACCGCGGTTGCCTCGTCGCATTGCCAGTACCATGGCGGTAATCAGCGCCGCCGCGAACATCGCAATAATGGATCCGCGCGAGGCAGTACAAAGAACGCCGCCGGCGATGCAACCTACGATGGCTAACGAACCTAAGCGAGGTGCATCGAAGTCGCCGAAATAGCCGGCCCCCATTCCTTTTATGCGTTCAAAAATAGATCCATGACGCTGGCCCCTGCCATAGCTCATCGGATTGGCGGCCATCGCGTATCGTGTTTGCGATCGGCGACTGCGTTCGGAATTGCTGGACGAACGAGAACGGTGGCCTTCTCGAGCTGATCGACGGCTCTCGTCTGAACGATCGTCGGCGCGGCCTTCACCCTGACTCGGAGCACGATGCGCAGTGTAGGCCGTGGATAAGTCGGCGGGCACGATCTCCGGACTTTCATCATCGCTTGCAGGAGTACTCGGCGCGGACTCGCGAGAGCGTCGATATGCTTGCATCAAGTCTTCAACGGGTGCCGCTTGTTGCTCGCCAGTTGGCGATACCTCAATTTCATCGTCTTTCGTGGCAGGAGTTGCCTCGTCCGTCGTAGTATCGGTCGGCGGATCTCGATCAGGTGACTGTGGTCGACTCGTGGTGCGTCTAGACGAGCGCGACTCGCCGGAATCTTGTCGATAGCGACGTTGCGAGCTGCCGCGCGAAGTTCGTCGTCGCTCTGGCGTCTGGCCGTCGTCTCCCGTTGTCCAACTTTGATTTCGATGCAACCAAACCAGCCAGCCGATGCCCGCTGCCAGGCAGAGATTTAAGAAGCCGCCCGCGTTATTGCGATTGACGAAGGGACCAAACGATTGAACGCCACCATTGATCGGTTCAAAGATCCAATAGAACTTTCCATTCCACGACAGCCGTTGGACGAGTCCGAAAAAGGACAGCGCGGCACCACAGACTCCCAGCGCGACGAAGAACCACACAACCGACTGACGATCGACCAAGTGAACCGAGGCCAGCACGAACACAGCCATTGCCAACGTCAGCAGGGCAAGATACTCGCGCGTGGCTGCAGGATACATTGACCGAGTAACATGCGTCGGCGTTTCACGCTCGCTGACGGTTTGTCCTGCATCCGCGGTGTCGGCCGTATCCATGTTGGCGTCTGCCGTGAGCTCTTGTCGCCACTTCAAGGAAGCGGGAGCGAACGTCTCCGCCCAACTTGGCGCTAGTGGCACTAGCTGAAACAGCCCCAAAGCGATACCGAACAGGATGGGCAGCCAGGCGGACGGGACCAAATTCGGTCGGTCATCGTCACCAAACCGAGTGACAAGGTCTAGTCCCAGCAGTAGTGCCGCGACGAACATCAGCAGCCATTGAACGCTCGCCCAAACCCCGCCAAAGAACCAGGGGGTAGCGACAAGGACTAGGATCAATAGCCAACGAACTGTCTGTGTGAGGATATACATGGTATCCCCCATTGTAAATAAATTCACACGGGGCTCGTCACTGGATTCTACCCAGCAAGTAAGCGACGAATGCCGCTCATACAGAATAACGAGCAGAACTGGCACAGCCACTACGGGCTCGACACACCGTCGGTCCGAGCTGAATTGCCGGTCGGCTCGCAGACTGCCATCTGAATTCCGTATATATTGGATCCATGAACTCCCGCGCTGTAATCGCTGTACTCAAATGCGTTTTGCTGGGCGTCGCGCTGATCGAAGTCTGTTCAGGCTGTCGTCGGCCGACCAGTCCAGACAAGCCCGTTGCCACTCCCACCGCGCGCGATCTGTTTCGCGAGCCGAGCGGTGAGCTTGTTGAGGAATCGTGGAACGCTCAT
>JAGQPK010000032.1 GCA_020426755.1 Planctomycetales bacterium | reverse complement strand
GCACGTTGATGAAACGGGAGCCAGCGTAACCGAACTGTTTTTCTTCGCTCGCGACCCCAGCACCACCTCCGCCGTCTATCAACTGTGGAAGACGGATGGCACAACTGTAGGAACGGTGCAGCTAACGAACTCACCATCTACCCTTTGGCCGATCGATAACACGGCAGACGTCAACGGTACCTTCTTCTTCACGACAGGCAGTCGAGACGCACTCTGGAAATCAGATGGCACTCCCGCCGGTACGATGCTGGTCAAAGACTTTTCGGCTCCCTTCTTAACTGCCCAAGTCAGTGAATTCACCGCAATTGACGACATCCTCTATTTTCGAGTCAACACGGTCGAGCATGGTTACGAACTCTGGCGGAGCGATGGCACCGAAGCCGGTACGTTTATGGTGCGTGACATCTGGCCCGGCGCGGATTCATCCGGGCCACTTGGATTGACCAACATCAACGGCGCGCTGTACTTCAACGCGAATGATGGCGTGCATGGCGAAGAACTCTGGCGCAGCGACGGATCGTTCGAGGGGACGGTGATGCTCGCCGATCTCACGAATGGATCAAGTGCGGGAAGCAACCCGACTCAGATCACCGCCGTCGGTGCGACGATCTTCGTGGTAGCCACGTCGGATGAATTTGGAACCGAACTCTATGGGTGGACCAGCAATACGCCGCCGATTGCGGACGCGGGACGGCCGTACACGGTCGTGGAAGGAAGCACCGTTGTATTGGATGCCGGCAACTCCACCGATGTTGACTTGCCTAACGATACATTGAATTACGAATGGGATCTGGATGGCGACGGAGTCTACGGAGAAACGGGGGCCGATGCGCTGTACGGTGATGAAGGTGGCGTGACACCTGACTTCGACGCGAGTTCGCTGGATGGGCCGTTGAGTGTGACAGTGTCGCTCCGCGTTACTGACAGTTTTGGAGAAGCAGATGTAACCACGACAACAATCGGCGTTGTTAACCTGGCGCCGATCATCTCGCTGGACACGTCACCGTTGACGTTAGTCGAAGGGAGCGTCACGTCGAGGCTGATCAGCGCGTACGATGTGGGGCCAGATGCCGTGTTTGTCACTGCTTCCGTGGGAGTGATTCTGGACAATGGGAATGGAACCTGGACTTGGACCTTCGCTGCCGAGGATGATTTGCCGACGACGACAGTGGCGATTGTGGCAAATGACGACGATGGTGATTCAACGCAAGCGGAATTCTCGCTGACAGTGCTTAATGCGGATCCCGTCATCACTTCGAGCTCAGTCAGTGTTTCCGACGGTAGTTCGCTCGTGTCAATTCAGATTGGGTTCGCCGATGCCGGGTTGTTGGATCAACACACCGTGACCGTTGATTGGGGAGACGGGACCAGCTCGGCATATTCGCCGGCTACTAATCCGCAAGCCGCTCAACACGACTACGAATCCGGCGGAGTCTATACCATCCAGACTGTTGTCACAGACGACGATGGCGGCGAAGCGAGCTCTCAGGCTACCACTTCGATCACTGGAACAAGAATCAACGAAGGAGTGCTGCAGATCGTGGGCACCGACGAGGACGACCATGTACTCATCAGCAGTCTGTTGGGACGAATCAACGTCACTGCGAGTTTTGTGCCTGGTTGGTTGCACACACAGTCGTTTGATGTGTCAACAGTGGAGCGAATTGAGATCTATCTCGGCGCCGGCGACGACATGGCTGTGGTGACACCGAACGTGATTCAGTCGGTGCTCGCGAACGGAGGAACTGGCAACGATATGCTTCTCGGAGGAAGGGGTGACGACGTTCTGTTAGGAGGCGATGGCGACGATTTTCTGAACGGCGGCCCCGGCAATGATCTACTTATAGGCGGACTGGGACGCGATCGGATCATCGGCAATCGCGGTGGCGATATCGTGATCGGAGGTTACACGGTTCACGACGGCAACAATGAGGCCTTGTTGGCTATGTCCGCGGAGTGGAGTTCGACTCGCTCGTATCTAAGTCGCGTCGAGAACCTGCAGGGCACGAATTTGAATGTCGCAGAGTTTGGCGACCGGCTGAACCAGGAATTCTATCTCGTCCCGGACGGGCCAAGTCAAACGGTTTTCGACGACAGCGAGCGAGATCAATTGATTGGTAATGGTGGGCGTGATTGGTACTTCGCCAAAATCGACGACACGGACCTGGATCTGAGCGACTCACTTGCGGGTCTAGAAGACGACGAACTGCTGGAGCTAATTCAGTGAGGGATGCGTACAACAATCTGTAGTCTGTTGTCGTGCTTGTCAGCTTCACAATTGACATCGGTGATGTCGTCCACCTGGTGCCGTCGTGTGACCGTGCCCGTTGCCACCGCTGGTGGTGACGAGCGGACGGACGTCGCTCTCCGGCTTCCGGTCGGCGACGGCGGTCCGGTCCCCTTGGAGGAACGGAAACCATCTCGCGGAGCAGCGCGGGCTCAATCGATGCATGCCGCGCGAACTAATTTTGTCCACGGCGCGAACCTTGGCTGCCTTTGTTGTGTCGATGTCAGCCGAAAGGTAGCCGCCCATGGAAAGCCAAAAGCTTCGCGCAATCGGATGGAAGCCGTGCTTTGAACTGCAGGTCTCTGTTGAGATGCTGGAGTCAAACGTCGTGGCACGAGTGGCGGCACATTACGGAAGCCAGCTACTGTTGATGGGCGAGGCAGGTGAGTTTCGCATCCCTGTGCAGCTTGCAGAATCGGTGGGCGACGTCACCGTCGGGGACTGGTTAGTTCTGGCGGCCCGTGATTATCGTGTTGTTCAGCGACTCGAACGGCAGACTCTGCTGCTTAGGAAGGCGTCGGGCGAAGAAGTTAAACCTCAACTCATTGCCGCAAATCTCGATACGATCTTCATCGTCAGCTCGTGCAATGAAGACTTCAACCTATCGCGTCTCGAAAGATACTTAGCACTCGCGCTACAGACAGGTGCGACACCGATTGTCGTCTTAACAAAGGCAGACCTCAGTAGTGACCCCGCCTCGTTGCGTCGACAAGTCGAGCGGCTCCATGCCGGGCTCTTGGTCGAGACGCTCGATGCCCGCGAAGCGACACAAGCGGAAACGCTGAAGGCGTGGTGTGGCCCAGGCCAAACCGTCGCGCTATTGGGGTCGTCTGGCGTGGGAAAATCGACCTTAGCGAATGCGCTAGGTGCGTTTGGTCTTGCGACAGGTGAGATTCGGGAGCAAGACGGCAAGGGGCGACACACCACGACGTCGCGGTCGCTGCACCAGTTGCCTAGCGGGGGTGTCCTGATGGATAACCCAGGAATTCGCGAACTGCAGTTGCCAGCTTGCGAAGCGGGGATTCTGGATGTCTTCAGCGACATTGTGGAGCTTGCTGCCCACTGTCGATTCCATGACTGTCGCCACGCAGGTGATGAGGGGTGCGCCATCGCGGCTGCTATCGAAGCAGGTGACATCGATGAACGCCGCTTCGTCAGCTATCAAAAACTCCAAGCAGAACAAGCACACAACTCACGAACGTTGGCAGAGCGGCGTGAACGCGATCGGAAGTTGGGCAAGTTCTACAAATCGGTCATCAAGAGTAAACACCGCTATCGAGACGAGTAGGCATGAGGTAGTCGTCATGCCCTGCGGTACCACGCGCTCTCCGTCTCGTTTCAATACGGAGAGTAATGCTTAGGCTCCCTTCGCGCCCAAACTTGTTGCGGGAGATGGGCTGGGGGAGCGAATCAATTGAAATTGAGCCTCCAATCACAGCTGACTGCGTCGGGGCCGAATCGATTCGCAGTGAGCATGGCCTATGTGAGATTTGCGTCGATTCGTTGCGCTGTGACAACCAACGAACAAGATGGTCGCACGTGGAAGAGACGGCTCCGGCGCGTTTGCGCTCAGTATCTGTCGCCCGCCCCCTGAATCCCCCTCCCGTATTGCGCGGTACAAGGCAGTTGAGCGCCGATTGCGGGAGGGGGAACAATGCGCGATGTCGCCGGTGATAGCGAACTTGTGTGGTAGGGAGATGGGCTGGGGATGAGGGGAGATCCAACTCGGTTCGGTCCTCAAACATTCAGTTCAATCTGATGCGTTTGGCCGTCTTCGACAAGTTGAATGCTACGCGCCGACACCGCGCCGGTCTCTGTGATGCTGTCGCCACGACGCACGACGATGTTCCAAGTTGTCTCATTGCGACGATAGGTCACACGGATCTCGGGCCAGCTTTGAGGAAGCACCGGTTTGAAGCTCATCATGTCGCCGTGAATCTCAATTCCTAGGATACACTCGACCGCGACACGATAGAGCCACGCAGCGGAACCGGTGTACCACGTCCAGCCGCCGCGGCCGCGATGACTTTCTGCGCTGTAGACATCCGCTGCAATGACATAGGGTTCCACACGATATTGTTGCACGCCGGCGAACGTCTTTGTGTGGGAGATTGGATTGATCGCATCGAATAAACGCATCGCCAGATCGCCATCGCCGGTCTGCGCGACGGCCTGAATCAACCAAGCTGCGGCGTGTGTATACTGTGCCCCGTTTTCTCGCACGCCAGGTACGTAGCCTTGAATATAACCGGGGCTCGGATCACTGTTGTTAAATGGTGGCGTGAAGAGCAAGATCATGCCATTGATGGGATCGAATAGTTGATCAAGCGCGGCTCTTAATGCGGTTTGACTGCGTGGTGTCAGGCCTCCCGCGATTACGGCCCAGGATTGCGCTAACGAATCAATCTGGCATTCATCATTCTGAGCCGATCCGAGCGGTGTCCCATTATCGAAGTACGCCCGACGATACCATGCTCCATCCCACGCATGCGCGTCGAGTGCTTGCTGCAGTCGAGTCGCTTGTTCGTGCAACGTGTCGGCGAACTCGCGGTCGTCATGCTCCGTCAGCAATGTGGCGAACTGACGAAACACTAGCATTTGAAACCATGCGACCCAGATGCTTTCGCCCTTCCCTTCGATGCCCACGCGATTCAGGCCATCGTTCCAGTCTCCGCAGCCCATCAGCGGCAGACCGTGCACACCATATCGCAAGCCATGCTTTAGCGCACGAACACAATGTTCGAGTAAAGTGCCACGTTCGCCTGCCGCTTGCGGAAGTTCGTATCTTTCGTGTTCCTCAGGTCTCAGTTGAGGCGAGTGAATGAATGAGACGTGCTCCTGCAGTATCGCTCGATCCCCCGTGACTTCGATATAGCGAGCGACAGCATATGGAAGGAAGAGGAAGTCATCCGAGAAACGCGTGCGTGTGCCCTTGCCCAAGGGCGGATGCCACCAATGTTGCACATCGCCGGCCTGATATTGTCGTGCAGCGGCACGCAGGATGTGCTCGCGCGCGACCTCTGGGCAATGGTATAGCAAACCCAGTACGTCTTGAAGCTGATCTCGAAATCCATAGGCTCCGCCAGATTGGTAGAACGCTGAACGACCCCAAATGCGACAGCTCAACATTTGATACGGAAGCCAACGGTTTACCAGGATGTCAAACGCTCGATTAGGTGTCTCGACGACGAACGAACTCAACATCTCGTTCCATTGCGTTCGCGAGTGCTGTGACGAGTCGGCGAGCGCTGACGGTTCATTACATTGTTTCACCAGCCGCGCGAATTCCTCTTCGTTTTCGGCAGTGCCCAGGACGACAAACATCTCCTGCGTGTCGCCGGCCTCAATGCGCAACGTGCGTTGGATAGCCAAGCAGGGGTCGAGCCCAGCGCCTGCCGTTTGTGACCAAACGCCTCCCAGCGAGCAGGGATCCTGCCACGTGCCGTTGCGACCTAGAAAGCTGCGGCGGTCGGCGGACCAATTGAGTGTGCCCGGCCCGTGCATCGTCAGGAACGTGATACGGTTGGGGGCATCGGGATGATATCCATTGACCATCGACAGCGTATTTAATTCCGCATGCCACGTCGACACCAGATGTCTTTGCGTTTCGCTGCGCGATGTACCGAGCACCGTTTCCACGTAGTAGGCGACGGCGACCTCGCGCGTCTCGTTGCTCGGGTTATGTAGGCGAACGCGCACAAGCTTCAGCGACTCGACCGGATCCACAGTAACCTGAACCTCAGCCCGCAAGCCATCATGCTCGGCCACAAACTGAGTGAAGCCTTGGCCATGTCTCACGACTCGTTCAATCGAGCGATCGAGCGAACGCAGTGGCGACCACGTACGTCCATCCTCCAGAGAGGTTAGGTACAACATTTCGGCGGGAGGATCAACGACCGGATCGTTCGACCACGACGATAGTTTGTACTCACGACTGTTGTGTGACCACGTGTAGCCTCCGCCCGAATCGGTAACGAGCGTGCCGAAGTGTGGATTCGCAATTACGTTCGACCAGGGCGTGGGTGTCTGGTTCGTGCCGGAGAGCTCGATCTCGTACGTCTGCCCCGGTTCAACAAACTGCCCAAGCCCATTGTTGAACTCTCCCGCAACGTCCGTTTGTTCGGCGGGGGCTTCCGGTTGATTGCTCAGTGTAGGTTTCGCGGCGACTGGTAGTCGGTGTATCGCTGGCCCGCAATGCAACGCGTCGGTTTCACGATTGTCGCTCACGACTTGGGCCAATGATGATGTTCCAGGAGGAAGCAGAACGGAGCTCGTTGAATCGATCAACTGCCGGTCGCAATGCGGGATCTGTGCGCTACGCACGATGTGAGCATGACGTGTTTCGCCTTCACCGCTATTCGTTTGCAGTAACTGTGTCAGCTGGTCCTGGATTGCATCGTAGTATGCGCCTGGATAGTCATTGCAGATTACGACATCGAACGACATTCCCTTGGCTCTGAGAAATGCTTGCGCGTCCAGTACTTCGGTGATGATCGCGAGATCGTTCTCGTCTTCCACATGTACGGCAAGAATCGGCAAGTCACCAGAGATGCCGTACTTCCAAAGCGTACTCTGACCGAGGCGCAAATCGCTATTCGAATGCAGCGTCGGATTCGCCTCCCCGCGCGGGTACAGCAGCATGCTCGCCAGTTGCTGGTAAGTGTGAAACCGTCTTGGTGTAACCTTGCCACTGCGTAGCTCCGCCTGCGCAAAGGCCCACGCCAGTTCGAAGGCGCGTTGGACTCCGCGTAGGTCGCGGTACAGATCCGCGATCGACTCTGCTTCCTCAACACTGCCCGCGGTCGCCGTCATGATTCCTAACTTCACGGACTCACTCGGGCCGATCGTAACTCTGCAGCGCAATGCGAACACAGCATCCAGTACAGCACCAACATTGCCGGCCAATTCTGGCAGACCGATTGCGCGGGGATTCTCGAGCGTATTGCCGCGTCCGATGAACGCTTCTCGACTTGTTTCGTGCTGCAGCGTTTCCACCGAGACGTTTGACGGCAAGGCCAATGTGTGGAGAGCATAGAGCTGTGGTGCCTGTGAATCGCGGGGACGTCGCCAGGCCAACAACGAATGCTGATCCGCTAGCCGTCGAGTTTGCACAAAAAGCTTCTGGAAGGCTGGATGTGCAACGTCGGCAGCCTGAGTTGTCAGCGCGACCTCGGCGTAACTCGTTAACTCCAACGTTCGCGGCCGATCGCTATGGTTGACGATGATCAGTTGCCGCACTTCCGCGTTATGTTCTGGCGAAACTGTCACCTCAAGAGTCGTTTCAATATCACCTTGGCGTCGCCTGATCTCAGCTTTGTCGACGGCAAACCGTGTTTCATACTGATCGGGGTGCACTCGCGTTGGTTGGTATGTCGCTGACCAATACTCGGACGAGTCGACATCTCTTACATACAAGTGCAGGCCATAGTCGTCGACCGTTGTGTCAGCACGCCACCGTGTTACTTGCGTATCACCGTGGCGCAGGTAGCCGCCGCCGGTGTGAGTGATCAGGCTACTGAAGTCGCCGTTGCCAAGCACCATCGCCTTGGGATAATCGGTGTGGACACCGGCGATTTGTCGTGCCAAGTAGGTGGGCGCTACTTTTGCCGCCGTCTTTGGCGCAACTTCATCGGCAGTCGGGAGGGACTCATCGACGAAGATCGGTGTGCGCTCTTGTAATAGGAGTTCGTTGGCGCGTGCCAGCGGATGTGCATGGAACCAGCGTTGAACAAGGCCTTGTTTGAGACTGTTTGCAAACGCCAGCAAAGTCATGCCGTGGTGATGAGCCATGTAGTTCTGAACGACGATGAACTTCGACCGAGCTTTCTGTCGTCGTGGCGTGTAGTCCACCGCGTCGTAAAGTCCCCAATCTCCTGCGGCAAGCGTCGATAGCAATTGCAGGTTGCGCGCGGCACGCTCTGGTGCAAGCGGCAGCGCGAGCGCCGTACTATAGGGTGACACGACCAAATCTTTTGCCAGACCACCTTTGAGCCCCAACCCAGGCACGCCAAACGATCGGTACTGATAGTCGGCATTTGCTGCTCGGGCGGCGTACGCCGATTCACTGATGCCCCATGGAACGCCCTTCTGTTGACCATAAGTGATCTGACGGTCAATTGCAGTGTGACAACTCGTTGCAATCAATGAACCAGCAAAGGTCTGCTGGAAGAGCTGCGGCATCAGAAACTCGAACATCGTGCCGCCCCAAGATAGCAACGAGTACTTGCCGTCCAGAGACGTGGATTGACGACCCAGGCGAAACCAGTGTTCGGTATCAACATCGCCCTTGGCAATCGCCAAATAACTCGCCAGCCGACACTCACTACACAGCAAGTCGTAGTGTGAGCGATCCAACGTTCCCGTATCCGCATCGTAACCAATCGAGAATAGTTTTCGTCGCGTGTTGTAGAGAAAGCGAAAGTCCATTGCGGCGGCGGCCGCTTCGCACTGTTGGGCGATCCGGTTAAGACGCGACTGGTAGCGTGCGGCCGTTTCACCACTGCTCAGGACAGCGCCCAGCAACTCGCGTTCGTCATCGTTCGTTGCGGTCACGAAGCCAATGCTCGTCGGTTCGCCGTGCGTACGCTGTACCTCACTTGCCACTTGGATCAGGCGATCGAGCGAAACGTCTGCTGCAAGTGCTTCGCTGAGCGAGTGCTCGACGGAACTACGCTGTTCGACGGGCTGGGCCTCGATTGCAGCCATGCGCTCCAGCCACGGCATAAGCTGTTGAGTTTCCGTCACGATGCGGTTCAGCCGCTTGGCAACAATTTCAACGACGCGCTGCGGGGAGGTTTGCTTCGCCTGCTTCGTGTTGGTTGCGAGCGAATGGCGATCGATCCAAGTCGAAAGATGCGACTCGATGCGCTTAATCGAGTCGATCAGTGTTACGAGCGACTGCAGACTTGCGACGTGCTCCGGGAGGTCATTGTGGAAACGTTCAACATCGGTGATCAGTTCGGAGGATGCAGAGCCCCCTTGATCTTCCCCGCCGCTGTTTCCATTCTGGTCAGCTACCAAGCGTCGACTCAACCAGCGGAGTGAACTCTTGACACCAGCCAGCGTTGCATCATGGAGAATCGGCGCAGCGGTTGCGTCACGCAATCCTGCTTGCAGCGTGAGGTAACACGCCATGAGATTGCCGCTGTCCACAGTGGAGACGTATCGCGGATGTAAATCGCGTAGATTCGAGGTGTCGTACCAGTTGAAATGATGGCCGTTCAATTGAGGTAGCGACCACCAGTTGCGGAGGTTGTTTTCCAGCAGTTCGGTTAAGGCGGTGAGCGTGATCAATCCGAACTCGTGCGCGATGAGTCCCGACACCAAGAACAGTCCTTCATTCGTCGGCGAGATCCGCGCAGCGACTCGTTCGGCAGGGCTTTCCTGGACGTTGTCGGGCGGTAACCAGTGATGATTGGGTGTCACGAATTGTTCGAAGAATCCCCACGTGCCCGCGACGAGCTCTGTTAGATCCGTTTCGTCCCCCGACGCTGCGACGTAGGACTCATTGCGTCGCAGAGTGCTAATTGACTGCCCGATGAACGGAGCCATCGCCCACATGATGAGCCACGGCGCTGCCGGCAGTTTGGCATCGTGCGGCAGAAGCAACAGGAGTGTGGCGGCCAGTAGCGAACAGACGCTGAGAGTCAACGCGACGGAGAATCGCTTGCTCATCAGTCGCGATTCGGCTGCCGCGGCTGTTTCCCACTCCAGCAAATGTCGCCGAGATACGAACGTGCGGTATAGGGTGCGAACAATCGCATCTATCATCAACCAAGCCGTGTAAGGCAGGAATGCAGTAGCGTAGAATGCTCGTTCGACAGCGCCACGTAGCTCCCGCAAGTAGTTGCGGACTTGGTCGCTAACACGATGCCGCGTTGTCCAGCCCAAGGCGCCCGTGACAGCCTGAATGAAGACGGAATGGAAGGCAATCAGAAAGCCAATCGTGGTCCACATCCATGCTTGTTGTGGTGCCCCGAGCCAACCCGCAGTTAGAAATGCCAGAGTCAGTGGCGCGACCACACTGCGGCGTAGGTTGTCGACGATCTTCCAGCGTGACAGCATGTCCAAGCGGTTGCGAATGCGACCCTGTGCGCTAGGCACGGTCGGGAAGATCCAGGGCAACAGTTGCCAGTCACCGCGGGCCCAGCGATGATGTCGCTTTGCGTCAGCATCGTAGCGTGACGGATAGTTGTCATATACTTCGATGTCACTGACCAGCGCGACGCGGCCATGACAACCTTCGATTAGATCATGGGACAGAATTTGATTCTCTGGAAATGCATCCTCGAGCGTAAGTTCGAAGCTGCGCAGATCGAGGATTCCCTTGCCTGTAAAGCTGCCCTCTGCAAATAGGTCTTGGTACACGTCCGAGGCGGCGGTGACATAGGGATCGATGCCAGGGCTGTGAGAGTGCACTTTGGCGAATCGCGTCAGCGCGCCGGTAACAAGATGCAGGCCCACGCGCGGTTGCAAGATCGAATAGCCTCGCGCGAGGCACCTTGAGTTCTCGTCGGCCGACAAAGGTCGATTTAGCGGATGCGCCATGGCGCCGACTAGCCTTCTGGCTGCGCCCCGCGGCAGTATCGTGTCGGAATCGAGTGTGATGATGAAAGGCGTCTTGGTCGGATTGCGGAATTGTGCGAGCGAGGCGAGATCGCCCTCCTGCGTCGTATAGCTCGTTTCCGGCGATCCGGCCAGAAGTTGGCCAAACTCAATCAGTTTACCGCGTTTGCGTTCCCAGCCCATCCATTTCTGTTCAGCTGGATTCCACCGGCGTACGCGGTTGAATAGAAAGAACGGACGTCGCTCGCCATTGTCGTACCGTTGGTTAAGCTGACGGATGCCCTCGACGGCCTGTTGCAGGAGAGCGCCATCGCCTTCCTGCGTCTCAGTGTTCGAGTCAACAAAGTCCGTCAGCAACGCAAACGAGAAGACACGGTCGGAGTTGGCGAGAAAGTGGTTTTCTAGACGTGACAGAAGAGTGTCAATCGTACTCGCGCTGGAGAGCATGCACGGCACGACAACCAACGTAGGGTATTGCGCATTGACTCCATCCCGAAAGTCGATTTTGGGTAGGATTCGCACCGGCAACACCCGGGTCAGTACGACGTTGAGTATCGCCAGAGCCAAATCGGACACAGGCACCGACAGTAAGACCCATAGCGCGAAGGGATACCATCCGGTTGGCAGGACACTCGTGCATAGCCATGCGAGTAGCGCCATCAGCGCTAACCAGATAGACACCAGGCCACCAAAGTAGGTTGCCTGCGGATGCTTTCGCAACAATCGCTGACAGCGGTCGATTACCTTAGGGCGATAGTCAAATTGGTCTTCCAATTGTGCGACGCCGTCATCGACTAGCCAGTACCCAATGTGCGCTTGCACCGCTGCCAGAACGCTCGGATGCGTCGCTGACTGATCATCACCTAGTTCGGTAATGACCTGCTCGGAACGCTCCAGGGCAGCGCGGGCAATTTCAGATTCCGGGGTACAAGAGTTCTTGCTGATGCGCTCGACCGCATCCCGGTAGCGGTTGCGGCTGGGAAAATCCATACGCGGATAAACGCCGGCAGGGTCGCGTCGCAGGACGCCCTCCGTCTGATTGACGGCTTCGAAGAACACAATCCAATCGACGGCAGCGAGTAGACGCATGCTTGTGATGATGTTGGCGATCGAAACTTGGCTGGTTGCTTGACGATGTTGTTCTAGACGCCGAAGTTCCGTCAGGCTGGTGCCAGCCTCGCTGAGTGTCCGATCGAAGGTGGCGACAAACGGCGTCGGCAAATCCACCTCGTTCATCGCGGTGTAAAGCGCCGACAGCCCCGCCGGATTATTCAGTTCAGGTGGAATCGCAAAGTCGCCTGGCGAGTCAGACGTCGCTCGTTCGATCAGCTGGTGTACGGCGTCGTAGCGCTCGCACTCTTCAATTAAGTGATCACAGACGACGCCCAGCTCCTCGACCATCACGACACGCAGCATGATCGGGAAAGCCCATGTTTCACCAATTGTGAGTTCCGTACCGTGTTGGAAATGGCTGACGAAGCGAACGATGAGATCTTCATCTAGAGCGCAATCGCAATGCGACGCCAGTTCATATGCCAGTTTGTAGACACGCGGCTTGCCATCTCGTAGCTTTGGCAGTTCGCGAAAGAACGCCGGCGGCAGGTGCTGCTGGATGTCGCGCAACTGCTCCTTCACGATGTAGAAATTATCAAGCAACCAGTCTGCTACCGCCGCTTGTAACTTTTCCTCGGATCGCTCGACAGCGAGGCGGTGTGCACGTTCTATCGATTCGACCGCTCGGCGGAAGCGCAAGCGGTTATCCATTCCTGACGGGCGGCAATCTACATCAACAATTAGTTCCCGCGCTAACCAGCGAGCATGTGCATCTAACTGCGACGGGCCCAATGATTCGCCGATTCCTGCTGGCTCAAGAGGTGACGGAGTAGATTGTCTCGTCGTCGTGTCCATCGGCTACCTAGTTCGTCTGACAAGTGATGGACGCCGTTAGTTGCGCCAACTTCTGTTCGATGCAAACTGCAGTCGAGTTGCGCGAGCGTTCGTCCACAACAAACGATTCTTGCGCGGTACCCTTCGCACGAGTGCTGTGCGGTGATGAAGCCGTTTGATGTTCACGTTGTAGATCTGCGAGACGAGGCATAATTGGTATCCTTCTGCATTTGGCCACAGGAGAAAATCCGTCGCTTCGCCGGCGGCGCGTCGATCGGCATCCGTCCAGTACAGTCCTTGAGGGGTGACCCGTACGCAATAACAATGCCAACCGCGCTTCGAATTGAATCGCAGGAAGCTTCGAGAGCAAATCGTACGGATAGCCGAGTCAGCTTAGGCTAGAGGGGAAGAATACCTGAGTGAATCAGGACCAGTTTGGGAACATGACGACCAATAGATGGAGTTGCGTGTTGCAGCTAGCAAAGAGCCGTGTAGTCCCCAGGTGCTCGAAGATTAAGCAACTAGTCGTGGTCCGCTCGCTTGAACAGAATGAACAGATAAGCCAGGGAGGGCAGCAGGAATACCGCGCCGGCCGCAGAAATAAGTATCATCGCCCACAGCACGTTATTGGGAGCCTTGGCAAGGTCACTGGTAACGGTAGGGGGCACAATGATTGGATACTGAGAGATGCCCCAACCCCAGATTACGGAAGCCACAGCGCCTGAAGATGCGACCACCGCTTGAAAGAACTTGCGACGCGCGACTGCAATCAGTGAACCCATTCCGCACAAGAGCGATACGATGACCAGCAACCAACCGCGAGTCGTAAAGCCGCTGCGCAGCACTGGCGCATCGAGCCAGATTAGAACGACCCCGCTAAGCGACATGAATCCCATCCATACCCCGGTGGATAAAGAACGTCGCCGCCAAAGTTCAGTGAGTCCTTCATCTTCGGCGACGGCAGCTTCACGTGCGAGGTAGACCGCGGCAAGATATGCGCATAAGCCAACCGCATAGATGCCCGTGAAGATCGACAACGACGACATCCAACCTGTCAGATAGTCCGCTTCATAATCGCCAGTGGCTGTGATCGCGAGTCGTCCCGATGCGACCGCTCCCGCACAAGCACCGAGAAACACCGGCGTTGCAGTGGAGGCGACGGCGAAGACCGCTTCCCACATGACAAGTTCCTGTTTGGTGCCTCGACTGTAGTAGCGAAATGCATAGCCGGCGCCTCGAAACACAATTCCACATAGCGCTAACAATAGCGGAAGCCACAATGCTCGACACAGTGAAGCAAACGCGAGCGGAAATCCGTTCATCAGTATGACAAGCACGAAAATCAGCCAGACGTGATTTGCTTCCCAGACGGGACCAATCGCTTTGTAGATGTGACGACGTTCGTGGTCATCAGACTGCAGGGCCGTCGTGAACTCCCAGATTCCTGCACCGAAGTCGGCGCCACCGAACAGCGCGTAGACGGTCAAGGCAATCAACATCACGAGCAAGAGGACGTCATCAGGCCCCATCATATTCCTCCGAGATAGGAGCCTTGGCGAGCTGGCGCAGGATGACGATTGTCGCGGCGCCGATGATCAAATAAATAACGATCGTGGCAGCAAACACATTCCACAAGCCGGGCGCCAGCGTTACGGCCTCGGCCGTACGCATGTAGCCTTGCACGATCCAAGGCTGACGACCGACCTCTGTCACGATCCAGCCGGCTTCTAAAGCAATCACTGATAATGGGCCAAGTAGGATTACCGCCCAGAGAAACATGTTTGAGCTAGGCCAGCCGCGCGTCCGCACGTATGACGCGCCGCACCAAGCAGCGACCACGAACATGAGCATGGCAATGCCGACCATGATCTGGAAGGCAATGTGCACGACGGTAACGGGAGGAAGGTTCTCGGCAGGAAACGCCGTGAGTCCTTGCACTTCCGCATTCACGTCACGGTAGGCCAGCCACGACAGCGCGCCGGGAATTGCCAACGCATAGTCAAGTTCATGTGTTTCATTGTTGGGTAGGCCACCGATGTGCAATGGAGCACGCGTTGTCGTGTAATAGAGAGCTTCCATTGCGGCGAGCTTGACAGGTTGTGAGTTCGCGACGACTTTGGCCGACCAGTCGCCCACAACTGCTTGGACGGGAACCAGCGGCAGGGCGAGCAGGAGACTCAAAGTCAACGCGCGGCGACTATACAGGTCCGCGCGGTCTCTTAACAAGTAACACGCGTAAACGGATGCGACACAGAAGCCTGTCAACAAGTACGCGCCAACCAGCATGTGCGTGACCTGGGCTGCCGTCGCAGTGTTGAACATCGCCGCCAACGGATTGATTTCGACAATCCGGCCATCCAAGATGCGAAAGCCTGCCGGCGTGTTCATCCAGGAATTGGCAGTGACGACGAACAACGCAGAAAAGAAGCCGGAGATCATGATCGGCCAGCCGGTGTACCAATGAACTCGCGGCGAAAGTCGGTTCCAACTGTATAGATAGATGCCTGCGAAGATTGCTTCCAGAAAGAATGCAAAGCCTTCCATCGTAAAGGGCAAGCCGATCACGCCTCCCCACCGCCCCATGAACTCGGGCCACAGCAGGCCGAGCTCGAATGACAATACGGTGCCGGATACAGCACCAATAGCAAACATCACAGCGAATGCCTTAGCCCACCGACGTGCCAACGAACGCCAGAGCGCGTCGCCGGTCTTCAAGAATCGCCACTCGGCAGCCAGCATCAGTACGGGCAGCCCCACCCCGAAGCAGGCCAACACAATGTGAAAGCCAAGCGTGAACGCCATTTGTAGGCGCGCGGGAAGCAGGTTGTCCGCGGCGGCAGCGAGCTGTTGTGCAGCATCCATCGGCGTATCCGAACAGGCGGATGGCGAAGTGTGCTGCGATCAAACGTCTGGCCGCAGGCACGAGTTCAGTCGGAGTCAGGTCCGCCGGGCGCACACGTCGATCGGACTCGACCGGACAGTTCATCAGTGTAGTTGGGCGTTCGGGCGCACGTCGATGGCCGAAGTGGAATCAGCAGGAATCAATTTGTCGCTGGCCTGACAACGACCATGGTGGGCGTTTGCGACGCGAGAAGCCCGTTGATCAAGCAGGGACCGCCTGGGGTGGGAGGACGTCAGACGCTAGTGCGACGACGGGACGCACTGATCCAATGCCTTAATGTCGAATATCGAATGTTGAATGTTGAGTGTTGAATGTCGAGATTTGTCGTTAGTTATTTGATGTTAGTCATCTGCCATTTTTGGATTGCGCGGACCGTCGGGATGCGTTTAGGATGCAGTCAATCAGCCGATTTGGTCGGCATCGCGTAGCGATTGTTTAAGGATTGAGGTAGGAAGGCCGCATTGGCTTGCGGCCCTCCCCCCACCGAACCGGACTGGCGGGTCTCCCGCATCCGGC
>JAGQPK010000329.1 GCA_020426755.1 Planctomycetales bacterium | reverse complement strand
AACGCGGATCCGCCTGCGATCGTGGGTGTTGCGAAAGTTGTGCGGGAAGGATACCCGGATCACACGGCGCTCGACCCCAACGACAAGCATTTCGATCCCAAGTCGACAGCGGATAATCCGCGCTGGTACATGGTCGACATTCAACTCGAAGAGGTGTTCGCTCATCCACTTGCACTGCCCGAACTGCGCGACGTTAAGGCATTGGCCAAAATGGAACTGTTGCGCAAAGGTTCGCGACTCTCAGTTCAACCGGTACGCAAAAGCGAATTCGATTGGGTCGTGCGGGCCGGCAAAGGGAAGTGACCACCGATCGAGCAACTCGCGTCCAGTTCGCCGACAGACGCCAGCCGCGGTTCTCGGCATGGGAAAATCGTGCGCAGGACAGAACCGACGCTAACGCCTTGCGGCGAACGAATCCGCAGTTGCGGCGAACTAACCGACAGTCGTGACGAACTACTCAACAGCTACGATGACCTGAAGCCCCGCCGAACAACTCACGGCAAATCCTGTGGCGGATCCGCGGCGTGTTCTGCGTCCAGCGTCATGGTTGCGTTCAACTTCGTGTGGTCGTTAGTGATCTCGCCGCCGGTGGAAAGAAAGAAGCGATTCGCTGGGGTGCGAATTCCCGCGTCGATGTTGAGTACGGGGTTGCCGTCGCCTGTGAAGCGGGCGGTTGTTAGGGGATGCCATTGCTGGTCTGGAGTTTGGATCCAGCCATTGCCGAAATCCGCCGTCCGGGTCAGTGTCGCTGAGATGCGATTGCGACGGAAGTCTTCGACGAACGAGTAATAGCCGCGCAGTTGTTCATCCTTGGTCGGACGATCGAATGTCACCAGGTGCTTCCAGGCTTGCTGCTCCGGTTCGTAGAAATAGGCCGCGAACGCGGTGCGATGCTGCGCCGCATCGACGGTCGCCTTGACGCAGAACCGATACGTCTCGTTCGGCTTCCAGTCGAAGTCATAAAACGATTGCCCGCCGGTGCCCTCGTTGCCAAAACGACCGACTCGCACTGCTTTATCTTGATGGAGCAGTTTCACTCGTTGCTCGTCTTTAACAACGTTGGGGTCGTCCTGCTGACCGGGGTCCCAGACTGAGAAGATGAGCAGTTTTTTGCCGGAGGCGAGTTCTTGGAGACCGTAGTATCCGAAATTGAAGCCGCAAACGCAGAAGTAGGTGCCTGGGTGGGATTCCCGCACAGCGACCTCATTGTAAAACAGAGTTGCATTGTCACCGGGGTAGACCAAGTGCACGGACCGGCAGGCGATGCCCTCCAGTTCTGGCGATGCCATTGCAACATGGTTCAGCGCTAGCAGAACCAAGATGGCGCCGAGTCGTATAGGCATTTTGCGTTTGGGCTGGGTGCCGATAAGGCTGGGAACACCCGTGAATAGACGCAAGTCATTCGCGTTGGGCATCGTTTGGGGATCCGTTCGTGGCGTTTCTGTAAATTTTGACAGCGGAGTATGTTATAAATGCTCGCCGACGACTGTGTGAGCCCGCGGCTAGAGCGTACGAGGATTTAACACCGTGGGATTGCTACTTGTGGTACTTGGCGTGGCGGCTTTGTTCGCCACGTGTGTCGTGGTTTTCGTGATGTTGCGTCGCAATTCGCCGCGGATGCACCATTATCAATTCGCTCACGTTATTTTGCCCAAGTTGCTGTTTGAGGATCCCGCGAGCGTCATTATTCCCTTGATCACGGATTCAGAGGAGATTGAGCCGCGGGGCCGGGACTACCTCTTGAACATCTGGGATTTCGCCGGGACGCACACGCCCGACGGTCGGGTGGTGGCGGCTGACGGGCTCTCGCATTGTTCCGAAGTCCTTGGTTCGCCGAATACAACGGTCATCTTTATCACGATGCCGCCGCCCGAGCTGAAGCCGGAGGCGTACTTTGCGGCAATCGCTTTTGATGGACCCGGCCTCGCCTTGGGAACGCCTCGGCTGTTGCGCTACTTTGTACTCGAGTACCACGGTGCCAAGGACGGCGATCCCTTGACGGTTGTTGGCGAGTGGCAGGAGTCAGCCGGGCAGCCGCTCTACACCAACCATGGGCCGGTGCCACAGGCAAACCACGCCAGTTTTCGGCAGCGGGTACGAGAGCTTATTGGCGCTTAGTGGAATGATCAGCGGAATGACTCAGCGAGCCCAGTAGAGATCCCGGTTGGATGGTGCGGCGCGCATCGCAGCGGGTTGGTGATCTGTGGGCGAGTCAGGCGACGATTGAAGCTCGACTGCTGCAGCGTGACTGTTGGGTGCCGAACCGGTGCTCATATCAGACGACGTTGCGCAATACGCTGCCGCGCGATAAGCCTGTTGCTGCGCCGCGATGCCTGCCAAGTCACTTGAGTAATCCATGCCGTCGTTGCAGCAGGGCTGGGGCGATCCGCCGGAGCGGCCGAACCCGGGCATGATCCAGTGTGCGCCTTGTCGGAGGTTCGGTTGCGGCGAGCATACTCGGCAACCCCACGTCGGCAGTGTGACGTAAGTGAGTGTCAGTGCAACCATGAGGCGCCGCGTTGATTGTGATTGACTCATTCTCGACATTGCCTTCCTGGGACGAACGTTCACCTATTGGGATATCAATCGAACCTCAATCACCGTGTAGGTTGCTGAAAAGGTCGACCCGCGTACAACTGACGTAAGCGTTCCATTTTTGAAAGCGGCGTTGATTCCGGCAACGCGGTGCAAAGCTTGGAGAGAGTCTGATGCTTGGTGTGAATGTAGTGGTGTGGCGGGCGTTGGCGTTGATGATGATCGTTTCGTGCGGCATCGCCGAAGCCGATGACTGGACGCACTGGCGCGGGCCGATGCAAACCGGCGCGCACCCGACGGCCAAGCCACCTACGAACTGGAGTGAAGATCAGCACGTGCGCTGGAAGACTCCGTTGCCTGGCGTAGGGCATGGAACGCCGGTTGTGTGGCGAGATCGTATCTATCTGGTGACGGCAATTCCGGTCGGTCCCGAGCTTGATCCTGTTTACAGTCAGGCCGAGGGTGCGCATGACAACGCGCCGGTAACTCATCGGCAGCAGTTTGTCGTCATGGCATTCGATCGAACGAACGGTGCGGAATTGTGGCGCAAGGTGGTGCGAGAAGCTTTGCCGTTAGAGCAAGGGCACTTTACTGGCAGTTTGGCATCAGCATCCCCGACGACGGATGGTGAGCGGATCTATGCCAGCTTTGGATCGCACGGGCTCTATTGTCTGAGTGACACGGGTGAAGTGTTGTGGGAGCACGACCTGGGCACAATGCAATCGAAGCATGGTCACGGGGAGGGCAGTTCACCGTTGTTGGTTGGCGACCTCTTGATTATCAATTGGGACCATGAAGGGAAGTCGTTCATCGTGGCCTTTGACAAACTTAGCGGCAAGACTCGCTGGCGCAAGGAACGTCAGGAGGTGACGTCGTGGTCTTCGCCGATTGCAGTGGAGCACGATGGAAAGTGGCAAGTGATTGTCAGTGGCAGCGATCGAGTGCGAAGCTACGCTGCGGCTACGGGCGACGTGCTGTGGGAATGCGGCGGCCTCTCGCACAATATCGTCGCTTCACCAGTTCACGCCAACGGAATAGTCGTTGTGGGTAGCAGTTATGAGAAGCGTGCGATGATGGCGATTCAACTGAAGGGTGCCGCAGGCGATTTGACTGACGGGCCCAACATCATCTGGACGCGAGACCGCGCGACGCCCTACGTGCCTTCACCGTTGTTGTATGACAGCACGATCTATTTCCTGCGTCATTATCAGGGAGTATTGACTCGCGTCCGAGTCGACTCCGGTGAGGAATTGCCAGGGCCATTGCGGTTAGGGCCAATCGGAGATGTCTACGCGTCGCCGGTGGGCGCGGACGGACGCGTATACATCACTGACTTGGACGGTACGACGGTCGTGATTTCGCACGAAGATGTGCCGAGATTGATCGCGGTTAACAAACTGGACGACAGCTTCGCCGCATCGGCAATTCCGGTCGACAACGAGTTGATACTCCGCGGGCGCCGCTACTTGTACTGTTTAAGTGAGCAGAAAGTCGGCGGGAATTAGTAGCGATTGGCGCCGGATCCCATTAGAACATTAGGGCGTTCAATGAATCGAAGCGGTGTGGAGCGGTGTCATGTTATCGCTTGTCGATCGAAGTCCTCGGTTGTGTGACGGCCTGTCACGGCGCGAGTTTCTGCGCGCGGGTAGCTTGGGAATGGCCAGCGTGTTTGGACTCAGCGCGGTCGGCAGTGGTGCGCCGAGCGAATTGCCGGGCAAGTCGTTGGGGGCATTCGGCAAGGCCAAACGCTGCATCGTCTTGTTCCTAATGGGAGGACCGCCGCAACATTCGACTTGGGATCCCAAACCGCTGGCGTCTGAAGAGATTCGCGGCGCGTACGGACCGATTTCGACTTCGGTTCCTGGTACGCAGATCTGCGAACTCCTGCCACGCACGTCGCAGCTCATGCATCACGTGGCTCTGCTGCGTGCTGTTTCGACGGGTGACAATGCGCATTCGTCGAGCGGCTATGCGATGCTGACTGGTCAGCCGCATCAACCACTCAACTTTGAAAATGCTAATCCGGGGCCACCAAACGATTGGCCCATGATCGGCGCCGTCCTGCAGCACTTGCGGCGCGGTCCGCGTGATATGCCGCCGGCGGTTCGCTTGCCGCACCACATTTTCAACACCGATCGTTCGGTGTGGCCGGGCCAGACTTCGGGATTCCTTGGGGCCAGCGCCGATCCGTGGCTGTTTCGTTGTGAACCGGCGTCGGCCGATTTTCAACCGCCGGAGTACAACGTCGGTGGTAATGAGGCGATGATTCGCTTGCAGGGACGTAAGCAGCTTTTGGCACAGCTCGATGAAAGTCTACGCACGATCGAGCAGACCGGCGCAACGGATTCTTTCAACGATACGCAACGCCAAGCGTTCGAGCTGTTAACGAGTAACCAATCGAAAACGGCGTTCCGGTTGGATCAAGAACCAGACGTGGTGCGTGACCGCTATGGTCGTGGCCAGTTTGGACAGAGCACACTACTGGCACGAAGATTGGTCGAAGCGGGCGTAACGTTCGTGCAGGTCAATTGGTTTCGCGGCGCGGACGAGCCTGACGAAGCACCGTGCTGGGATAGCCATGCCGACGAAACGGCGCGTCTCAAGAACGTGTTAGTGCCACCGTTCGATCAAGCTTACTCCGCGCTGCTGACGGACTTGATCGACCGGGGCATGCTGGATGATACGTTGGTGGTGTGCATGTCCGAATTCGGTCGCTCGCCCAAGTTCAATGCACGCGGCGGCCGCGATCACTGGGGCACCGTCTTCTCGCTGGCAATGGCAGGCGGAGGAGTGCAGGGCGGCGTCGTGCACGGTGCCAGTGACAAGCATGCGGCATATCCTCAGACGGGAATTGTCAGACCGCAGGATGTCGCCGCCACTATCTACCATTGCTTTGGCTACGCGCCGACCACGGAGATTCGAGACCGACTGGGACGGCCGTTGGCCATCAGCCGAGGTGAAGTTGTGCGGGAGGCATTGATCTGATGCGGTATGTTGACCTGAAAAATCGCCGCTGGTGCCGGATTGTTGTTGCTGTGGCCTCGCTGTTGGCCTGTTGCGAGTTCGGCTTCGCGCAGGAGCCGAAGCTGCAGATTAGCAATGTGCGACGGGTATTTCACAACGGTGATCACAATGCGTTTACCGATCTGGTGCGATTTCAGGATCAGCTCTACCTGACTTTTCGTAGTTGCCCGGACGGCCATATGGTTCACAACACGGCGTCCATCATCGTGCTAGTCAGCAACGATGGTGGTGTCGCGTGGCGACAAGTTCATCGTTTCAGCGTGCCCCTGCGTGATACGCGCGATCCCCATTTTCTGGTGTTTAAGCATCGATTGTTCGTCTACACAGGAACTTGGTTTGCAGGTAAGACGACGATTAAGCCAGCCGACTATGATCTTAACCTGCATCTCGGCTACGCAGCCGTTACCGATGATGGCGAGTCCTGGCAGAGTCCGATTATGCTCGAAGGCACCTTCGGACATTACATCTGGCGCGCGGCGGCGTTTGGTGATCGCGCCTATCTCTGTGGGCGACGCAAGCAAGGGTTCGACGTGGCTCCGCGTGGCGAAGGGCCTGAAGTCGAATCGCTGATGTTGGAGAGTGATGA
>JAGQPK010000328.1 GCA_020426755.1 Planctomycetales bacterium | reverse complement strand
CCCGCGTCCTCGGTGCGTTTGTCGCGCGACGGCAACGCGATACCGGTCGATTGGGACACGAACTACCGACTCCAGCCTAATTCCTTGTATTTGCACTTTGGAGATCTTCTGCCTGGTGAATACCGAATCGAGGTTCAAGACATCAGCATCTTCGATGAGTCTGGAAATGCCTTCACGCTGCCGCACTACGACTTTGAGTTTACGGTTTCCGAGTTTCCGCCCGATGATCGCAACTTGAAGTTCGATCTGGATCTTAATGGTGTCGTCGACGAACGAGATCTTTACTTCTTGGTGATGGGACGCTGGGAATGGGTCGCGTATCAAGTTGAGCGATGCGATCTCAATGGCGACGGCGAGTTCGATGAAGCGGACGTGACGGCATGGTTACGTGACGCCTGGGACCACCCACCCGGCGATGTGGATTTCGACGGCGACTTTGACGAACACGATCTGGCGATGCTCTCGACAATGTCCTACTCGGATCGAACCTTGGCCGATTGGCAACACGGTGATTTCAACGGGGACGGTCGTTTCACGAATGACGACCTGATACTCGCAATGCAGTTCGGGCTCAATATCGATGCTGTCACCGCGTTGGATCACCGGCGCACCCTTCCGCAAGCATGATCTGCAGTGACTTTGCGAAATCCAAACCGGACGAGAAGAACAATGACCCCAACTAAGGGCTTTGGTATGGATTGCCGGTTTCGATCACATTTCTGGGCGGTTCATCGTTAGAGTCAATATCCTGGTTCACCCATCGCGACAACGCGCGGACAATTCGGACGACGCCGAACACGATGGCACAGAAAAGCCCCGCCGGAAACCAACCAAATACAAGTGCTCCCAGTGCCGATGCATCACTGAAGGCTTCATCCGGCGGATCGGGCATGGATTGCCAAGCTCGATACCCCATGTCAGATCCGATGAACAGCGCGACCCAGAACGCAATGACTCCAATCAGAAGCAGCAGCCCCGGCAACAGGCAACCCGGTTTTCGGCCAGCGACGACCGACAACGCACCAGCGATCAAGCCACCGAGCAGCATGATTGGAATAAAGACTTCGTGATAAGGCGTCACTTCGCTGCCCTCAAATCAGTTCTATTTCGGCGGTCGCATGATCCAACTCCTGTCGTGACGTCCAACCTCTTTAAAATGCAGAGCCCCGTCGGCGCACGCTTGTTGAACAAGCTGCAAACGAGCGTCCTATCACACCCGGATTGGCCCATCGAGTCGACGTCTGTTTTGGACTTCGCATAGATGGAATCCTGACCGATGAGAAAGCTCCGTCGCAACCCGCAAGTTCTTTTCGCGCGATACATCCGCGTCGTGTTCAGCCAGCGGCGCGCAACGGTGGCATCATTCATTGTTGGCGTAGGGTTAGGATACTCGCCAGACGCCGCCACGACAGCGAGCAAGCCGTGCTGGCGTGCGAAGGTGCTTTTACCGGAGCCACTGGGGAAAACGACAAGCGATTGATTAGGAATGCTGATCATGGCCAAAACTATTCGGACCAATCTAGTCGGCCATCAGCTACTGTCAACAAAGTTGGCAATTCAGAAAGGCGACGTTCGAGCAGTTCGGTCCGCAATTCCAAGTCAACAGCGATCTGAGCTGCGACATGGGACTCAGGTTCGTTTTGCAGCACTCGCACGGCCTGATGCACAACATCGGTTATTCGCGCAGCAGTAACATACGTGCGGATGAATTCCACGTTCTCTTGGAGCCACCCACCGTCTAATAACAAAGAATCGTTCTCCCAGCATGGTCCGACATGCCATGCACTGCCAGTCCGAACATCGATCAGCGGGCTCTCATCGTAGACGTACAACAAGGCGGAACAGTATTCAAGAAACGCGACCGCGCGTCCCGGCGTACTCATCTCCCACCAAGCCTGCCACAACAAGTGCAGTTCGTGGCTAATGAGCCCCAGCGAGTTCATTCGCATAAGCCAACCGAAAGCTGGCGTATGCATGCCATCGAAGGCAAACCCGCGCTCTTGATCGAGCCGATAAAGCATGCTGTCGCGACACACGGATTCGACCTGCTTTCGTTGAACGATTGTCAACATCTTGTCAAACACGTCGCCCCGCCGTACTGCCTTGTGAAACTCTGAGTCTCCATGTGCACATGTCTGATTGGCGATCAACGAACGGTGCCAATCCATCAAGCATACGGGAAACAAATGTGCAAACAAATCAGGTTGAAGTTCGACATAGGCCAGATCGTGATAGTAATACCAGAGGTCACCGAATTCGACCTGATCGTGCGGCGTTCTACCCAACTGCTGCAGCTCTTCGTCAAAATAATCAAACTGCCGCTCCCACACTTCTCTGACCGGCGGTGGATTACAAAATATGGCGCGCAGTCGCTCCCACCCAATTGGGTCGGACGTCATTCTGCACGACCTCGAATTCGCAACCTCACCAACAGGTCATCCAGTGCCGCGCGGCCGTTGGCTTCGTTGGGCAGTTTCGAAGCTGGCATCGCGGCTTCAAGTCGTGCCACCAGCCGCTCGTACTCGCGCTGATGAAAATCGACGTCGGCTGCTTCCAGGCGTCCCTTCTCAGGCCCTGCCAGTTTACGTTCGACCAACTCGTCAATGTATGGCAACTTGGCGGACTCATTGAGCGTCAACAAGTTTGCTTCAACTTCGCCAGTTCGCAGCAAGTGCATTCCAGTTAGCAGGACACGGTAGACATACAACAGCGGCTTGACTCGGGGCGGCGTTTCCTTGCGAAACAACTTCCATTGCGTTTCTGCGAAACCCAGGTAATGATGTGCATGATGGCGCGTGAAACAACTCGGCGCGATGGATTTGAGTTCCTCGTGCTCCGGCGTTGAGTAAACGACCAGCGGCGATAGCAACTGTTCAAGCACGTAGCCATTCTTCTTCAGCATCAAACCGAAGAACTTTTTGGCATCGTGTGTGACCAAATCCACCTCGATCCCGTCATGCACTCCTGCACGCTCCACCGTTTCTTCTCCGAGCGACAGTCCCACGACTTGTCGCAATGGCAGCAAGTGGACACCTCGCAGGTCAAAGTCCGAGTCGGCAGATGGAAAGCCATACAAATGAGCGCCGCTGATCGTGGCAAACAACAGCGGATACGGATGGGCCGCGACCTGCCGCTCCAGCTTGTCATAGTCGATGGTCAGTGCGTTCATGGTAGTTCCTCCGACATCGCCAATTGCCTTGCCTTCACGAGGAAAGCGTTCGCCCATTCGTAGTCGGGGCGTTCCGGTAGAGCAGTAGTTGCCAATGCTTGATCAAATTGATGATGCAAGCCAATCCGCATCGACTCGACTTCATCCCACGCGAGTTCGCCCCGCTTAATCGCCAGCAGTTGCTCACGATGCTCACCCGCATCGATTGGCACAACGCCTTCACGCAAGACGTGTATGCCGGCAATCAATAGGCGAATCAAGTGCATGACATGCTTAGGCTTAACACTACCTTGATTGCGGAGATCGGACTGCATCCGCTTGAACTGGGACATAACGTAACCGTTGTAAGTTTGATAAACGAGTCGCGAGAGGAATATCTCGCGCATCTCCAATAACTCAGCGGCCAACGGCGTTTTGAATTCAATGAGCGGTGTATAAAGGCATTCTAAGATGTTTGGATTGGCCTTCAGTGCCATCACGAGGAACTTTTGCAGCTCCCAATAGCACTCTTGGCTGCCCTCGTGTTCCAGTTGTTCAGGCACGCCATACAGGGACCAGTGCAGCGATGCAGGTGGTAAATAGATTCCGCGGCGATCGGTATCTGAGTCATGCGTTTCTAGCCCAAATGCGCGTGAGCCGACAACGCAGCGGAAAATCACGCGATCAAACAGACCATGCGTTGCGAGAGTCTGGTTCGCATCATTGATCGCGCCCTGTTTATATTCGGCAAGCAGCACCAACTGGTGATGATGGACGGGTGCCTCGAATCCATCGGGAAAGCGAATCCGATACGAATGCTGGCGATCGTCTGGTGCGCGCGCGACGACTCCGACGGCACCGGCGGGATGCGCGATCTTGCCGTTAGATGCTTGCACTGCCTTGAGCGTGACGACCTGCGTCCCCACGGAATAGATCAAGTTGGGATGATTGTGAACTCGCTCGTCGGTCATTTGTCGTCATTTGATAGGAGCGCCGCAACGCGTGTGTGTCACTAGTTCGCCGCAGCGGGCTAGCGTCGGTTCTGTCCCGGCGCCGAGTTCTCCCATGCTAAGAACCGCGGCTAGCGCCTTTCGGCGAACTAGTGCTCGCTTTCGGCAAACTCGCCGTTGCGGTGAACAAGTACAATTGGGGAAGATTCTACGACACCAGAAGTACGCTGTCGGTTCGCACCGATCAACACCGATCTCGAATAATTGAAAAGTCGTGTCACCGCGCGGTTACTTGCCGCATCTGGTAGTTGAAACGCGGATGTGCCGTGGATACAGACCGATACCAGAGGATCCTTTTAATGTCGACTCCGACCGACGAACAGCTTATTGAGCGCTGCCGTTCCGGCGATCCCGCTGCATTTGAAGAACTAGTGAAACGCTACCAGGTGCTTGTTTGCTCCATCGCGTATTGCATTGTGGGCGACTTTACCGCTAGCGAGGACATCGGGCAGGACGCATTTCTGCAGGCTTGGCGGAAGCTATCCGACCTGCGAGACGCGGGAGAATTCAAGAGTTGGCTGACGACCATTGCCCGTAACCAAGCGCGCGGTTGGCTTCGTAGCCGTGCAATTCAGGTGCAGGAACTGGACCACACTTTTCTTGAGCAACGTGATGAGGTGCCTGCCGTGGAGCAAGAGGAAGCTGAATTGGTATGGAGTACATTGGCGCGGTTGCCTGAGTCGTATCGCGAGCCGTTGGTGCTGTTCTATCGCCAGGACAAGTCGGTTGCGGAAGTCGCTGAATCATTGGAACTGTCGGAAGCCGCCACCAAGCAGCGTTTGTCACGCGGTCGCGAAATGTTGCGTAATGAAGTGTTAGCGGCGGTTGAACGCAGCTTGCGAAAGTCTGCACCGGCGGCACCGTTCACCGTGGCGGTGATGGCGATCATTACCGGAACTTCGAAGACTGCGGCTGCCGCGACCGGAGCGATCTCGACGCCCATCGCAGCCGCGGCAGCAAAGTCGGTAGTCGGTGGCGCAGTCGCTGGATCGTTTATCGGACTGCTGGGAGGGTTCTTAGGCGGATTTGCCGGTTGGTATCACGCGGAATATGCCAGCCAGCGGCGTTTCATTGTCCGACAGGCACTCTACTACGGGATCGGCCTCTTCGTGTTTTCAATTCCGTTCATCGCGATGGTGTGTGGATGGCGGCCGGTCGAAACGCTCGGCGTCGACGGCTACAGGAAAGCACACGCGATCTGGATGTTGACGTTCTTCGCCCTCAATTTTCTCTGGATGGGTTGGGGGTTTCGACATGAGAAGCGGTTGCGTGAACAAGCTGTGGCCGGGAACGACGAACGACTGCCGCGCTATCGCAAATTGCAGGAAGCTGGCACGACGATCGTCGGTCGCCGTTGGACGTCCAACCAGTCATTGCTGGGACAGCCGCTTTGCCAAATCGCGTTCCCTGACTATCAGGTAGGCGCTGATCGTGAACAGGTGAAACAGCAAGGCACGGCACGCGCCTGGATTGCGATCGGACATTGTGCCTACGGTCGGTTGCTGGCCGTCGGACACCGCGCCATCGGGCCGATTGCTGTAGGCACTCAAGCCGTGGGCATCATTTCGCTGGGCGTCTTTGCCGTGGGAGTCTTCGCCGGCGGAGTGATGTGCCTGGCACCCTTGGCGACGGGCGTAATCACAGTCGGCGTGATTAGCGTCAGTGGCTCGATGGCCGCCGGCATGTACGCCGTAGCGCCGCTGGCATTCGGCGTCAGGGCCGCCAAGGGAGCGTTGGTGCTCTCGGCCCAGTACGCCGAAGGACCATCCGCTTTCGCGCCGCACGCGAATGATGCGGCGGCGACGGCGTTCATTCAATCGTCCGCCATCATGCAGCGGCTCGACAGTTTGCTACAGATGCTGGTCCAAGCAACACGCGACACTAGCCTCATACCTTGGGTAGTGGCATTTCTCTGCGCCGCAGTGTTGCTGCAGAAACTGGTCGTACAACCGGCGCACGGTCGGACATCTGACAGATCGGACGGATCCGCCG
>JAGQPK010000327.1 GCA_020426755.1 Planctomycetales bacterium | reverse complement strand
CTGTCAGCATGCGACTACCCGGTGCGTACTCAAGTGCCCAGCGTTCGATGTCGGCGCTTGCCAGTCGCACTGCGGCCAGGATTTCCGGTACCGTTAACGAATCGAGCGGTTTCGCAGTGCCCGGATGATAATGGCGTGCCAGTTCCAGCGACAACGCCTGCATCTCGTCCCAACAGAAGTGCGGATTGGTAATCTGTTCCGGTGTCAGCTCATCGACGCGCTTCTGATACCTTTCGACAATTGCTGCTGCCGCTTCGTCGCGTGGTGTCCAGTGACGATCGTGTGGCATCGACGCCGTGACACGCTCTCGCTTGGCTGGCCATAACCAGTTGATCAACCAAGCCAGGCTCCAACCGGCCGGTAACCACCACCAA
This sequence comes from Planctomycetales bacterium, assembly GCA_020426755.1. Classification (GTDB taxonomy): domain Bacteria; phylum Planctomycetota; class Planctomycetia; order Pirellulales; family Pirellulaceae; genus JAGQPK01. The sequence goes on along the minus strand of JAGQPK010000327.1, from coordinate 5,791 downwards.
ATCCAGCGAATGTATCCTGTGGTCCAGAGCGAGTAGATGCCGACTCCGAGATATGCCAGCACTGGGGAGAGCAATAGCAACAAGAGAACAATCGATCGTGGCTTAAGCATCAGGCGACTCGCTGGGCTCGTCGTGTGTTGTGTGCCAAAGTTCGGCCGCTCGCTTCAACTGATCGCGATAGACTTGTCGCAGTTCACTGGTATCGGGCACATGCCCTTTCGACATTTCCATGAAGTACCAGTTCCACGCTCGGCCCGCGGCATAAGTTAGTGCGAAACACGAGGCTGCGTTTGCCGCCGAACCGATCCAGGGCACGATCTTGAGCACCTCGCGGAGGCCCATGCGCAAGGCGACTCGACCGCCTAAAGCAGCCGTCACGCGTGCGATCGTTTGGGTATCGAGATCATGCCGATTTAAGCTGGCGAGGCGATGCGCTAGACTGGATTGAATCGCCAACACGGCAGGAATGTCGACCCATGGTACGGGGACGGCGGCCGCTGACGCCGCCAGAATGCTATGGGTAAGTATGACTCGACTGGCTGTTCTTTGATGCGCTGTGCGCAATTCGCCGCCCAATCGATTCAGTTCAATGAGCGTTTGCCGATAGGCCGCTGGCAAGTGACGCAGAATTGCCTGTTTGAGCGCTTGGCCACCGTAATCAGTTTCGTCGAAACCGTCTTCTTCGGTCGTCAAGTCAACGGCGACAACATCGTCCACCAAGTGGCTCCAGCGACGGCATTGAGCCGCAATGGATCGGCGCAACTCGCTCGGAAGATCGTTACTCAATCCGCTCGTCAGCTGCTCTCGATCTACGTCGAGCGCTTCGCGTGCAGGATGTTGCAGGCCCGGATATGCATCGTGCAGGCAAGTGAGCACCAACAACACCGGCCGCTCGGGACGATCGCGACGAATCTGCTCGAAAGGCTGCAGGATCTCGTCGTTCGCGTGGTCGGTAACTCGCACGGTCACGATCACCAGTTGACCTTGATCAGCAAATTCCGTGAGATCAGCCGTAGGGTCGTAGTTTGCTTCACCCAGACCGCGCGTGTCCAGAAAATTGACTAATGGCATTTCGGTGTCAGGGAAACTAAAACGGCGGGCCGTCTGGGTACACGGTCGAAAGCCATTGCCGATTTCAGCCGTGGTGGCGTTCGTGAGATAGCGAATGATGGATGTCTTGCCGCTGCCTGTTTTGCCATACAGCCAGAGCGTCGGAGCGGGCAGGGTGGCAATGGCAGTGTCGCGGTCAAACTCGACTGTCAATGGTTGCAACTTACCTTGTAGCCATTCGCTAAATCTGCTCACCTTTATCTCCCGCATCAACGTCCGCCACCCAATGTACCGCCGCAGCAGCAAACGCGCACGAAGTCATTATAGCGAGTTGTAATCCGGATTAGGGACGGCGGTTGGAGGGCGGCCGCGCACTTTGGAGTGTCCCTGACTTTGGAGTGCGGCCGCGCAGCTGCCGCTTTGGAACGAAGTAATGCGGTACGAGCCGCGACGGACCGTCCAAAACGAAGTGGTTGCGCACTGCTCCGACATCAGCGACGTTGGTTGGTTGTCAGCGAAGAACTCCATTCCAACTGTATCGGCGCGTCAAACTCAGACGAAAAGCGATAGCTGCACGATCGCACTCCAAACGAACGACGGCTGCGGCGACCTAGGTCGCAGTTCGGGGCGAGACGGACTGGCAGAACTGGTACTTGATCCGATCATCGTGGGCGGTCAACTGATAAATCGCGACGCTTGTCGTGTGCGAATCGAAGCTCTCCTGACCACACGTCACCAACTCAATTCGCTCTGGTGTCACTTCCACCAAAGCGAACGTGTTTTCCTCGGGGTGACAACCTTCGACGAGCTCACAGTGACCGTCGAAGGGCCCACCTAGAAACTCAGCGACCATTGGTTGATTTGGGACCATCTCGGCTTCACTCCGGCCAGGTTCACAAAGTCGGTTAACCAGGGAACTAATTGAATCACGCGTGTAGTGCGGGCCGTCCGACAGCGCCCACTCGAACTCCGGAATCGCGTCCGGACCGAGCTCGCAGGGTGGGTAGGTATATGACGAGTTGCCTTGCCACCAGATTTCGAGCGAATTCCGCCATCGACGTAAGGTCAAACGAACGTTGTCGAGCATTGCCCGTCCCCTTTCTCTTTAGTTACTTCGCGATTGCCGCAGACTTCTTGGTCTCAACCTCTTGCATTTCGCATACCAGATCGCGGTGTGAGGCGTCTGAAGAGCGGTTTATGTTCGGTGCACCGCATCCGCTTGTCTATTTAGATTGCTGGGTGAGTTCCTATTCCGTTGCCGACGCGCGCATGGCATTCGTTTTGCAAAGCGACTTTGCTTACTCGCTGTGAACCGGCACGACGGCAAATCGACTATCGCATGAAATGAATCAAAGTGCAGCTTAGGAGCACCGGCCACCATGGACCTTACATCTGATCATCCTTACTGGTTTGTCAAAAACGGTTTACTCCAGACGTTCCCTCACCTTAAGACGGAAGTTAGTTGCGACGTGGCGGTGGTCGGCGGCGGCATTACTGGGGCGATGGTCGCATATCGCTTGAGTCAACTTGGTTTTCAAGTCGCGCTGCTCGACCGGCGTGATGTCGGGTTGGGTAGCACCTCCGCCAGTACGGCGCTGCTCCAATACGAGATCGATGTGCCGCTAATCGATATGGCTAAGAAGATCGGTCGCGAGAACGCAGAACGGGCCTATCGTCTTTCCCATCAATCGATCGACGACATTGAGTCGTTAGTGCAGGAAGTAGGATCTGATTGCGGTTTTCGACGTAAGGTCAGCATCTACCTGGCCCACGATCGGCCTGCTGCGAAACACTTGGCAGTTGAAGCGCGGGCGCGCCGCGAAACGGGACTGGACGTCGAATACCTACGCGACTCGGAACTGCAGGAGCAATTCGGCTTACAAGGAGCCGCTGCGCTGATCACGCACCAAGCGGCGTCGTGTGACGCATACCGACTCGCTCATGATCTGTTGGCAGCGGCCGTGCAAAATGGTGCGCAGGTTTTCGATCGGACGGATGTGACAGAGTTCGATATCCAGCCGGACCACGTTGTGCTCAAAACGTCGCGTGAAGTAGACGTGCATGCTAAACGTGTCGTGATCGCTGCGGGGTACGAAGCTCAAAACTTGCTTAAGGAACGAGTGGTCGATTTGGATAATACGTATGCATTCGTTTCTGAACCCTTGGCAGACGTCTCACCTTGGAACTTGGATTGGATGCTATGGGAAGCGAGAGAGCCCTATCTGTATCTGCGCTGCACCGATGACGGCCGCATCTTGGCCGGTGGTGAAGATGATAAGTTCCATAGTCCGACACGCCGCGATGCCGTGTTGGGAAAGCGAGTGAAGGCGATTCGCCAAAAGGTCCGCGAATTGATCCCTGATCTAGAGTGGGAAGTCGAATTTGCCTGGGCTGGAACGTTCGGAACCACGCAAGACGGGTTGGCATACATCGGCGAGTCACCTGAGTATCAGAACTGCTTATTCGCACTCGGGTTCGGTGGCAATGGAATTACGTTTAGTTCGATCGCGACGCAATTAATCGCAGACCAACTGCGAAATATTCCCAATCAGCATACCGATCTCTTCCGCTTCGGACGCTAGGCCGGACCGCCAAGTGTGCGTGCTCGTTAGCTGGGATACATGCGCGTATTAAATATGCGAAAGTGACGAAAATGATGCTCAAGCTGACCGGTACGCATCTGTCTTGGACGGTTGCTCAGATTGAGCCTTTGACTAAGATGTATCCCGTCAAGTAGATCTGGGAACCACAGGCGTTTGACTTCTAAACTGTGTTCTAGATCACTTTCGCGTCATTGGCATAATTCGCGGTTGCATCAATTCGCAATCATTTAACCGCGAAAGAAGCGAAAAATGCGAAAAGGATGCGTCGTTCCAACAGTGTTCACTTGTCAATGGCGGGCGCTGAGTCGAGCAGTGTATCGGTGTCCTCGTCTACGAATATATTGAACTCCATCGCCATTGGAATCGCCAACCGTGTCTTGCATCTATTGGATCCGTGTTCCCAATTACTTTCGCGTTATTAGCGCATTTCGCGGGTGAGACTGCGGCCGGTTGCTGGTGTTATTCGGCGGGTGTTTGTATACTCCGTTCGGGGATGTGGCTGTACATTTAGCGGAGAATCATTACGTGCGAAGAATCAGCCGATCTGGATTTCGCGTGGTGATGTCGCTGATTCTGTTGTGGTCGTGTTCGACAGCGGTTGCGCAGGGCAACGTCGAGTCGATCTTGTTCTACGATCCGTTGACGGGCCATCTTTCCATCGAGAATGTTAGGCCGCTGACGACGCTGCAACTGACTTCTGCGTCGGGTTATTTCACAGGTATCAGACCCGCGGCGTTTGATTCGCCGTTCGACGTCTCGAGCCGGACTAAACTCTTTCGGCTTGATCCGAATGGCTTTGCTAGTCTCGATTTTGACATTGCGGTACAGCCGGGGTTGTCTTTCGATACGCTTGCCAATGACTTGAGCGCAATCGGCTCGTTAGCGGGTGGAGGTCCGATAAGTTCAATTGGACTGTCGACCGTCGATTCGGTCCTGCCTATTCAAGTTGGCGAGGTTCATGTTGATCCGCCGCCATCGTCAGTGTACACGGCGTGGACGAATCTAATTTACAACCCTGCGACTGGCAGCTTAGCAATTGAGGATCAGGCACGAGAGAAGCTTGAGTCACTTGTAATGCGGAGCACTTCGGGGGTCTTCACTGGGGTGAGGCCGGAGACGCTCGCGGAGTCAGATACTTATCTGCCAACACAACTCGCGAAGACGCATGCCGCTGGCTTTGAGGATGTTGCGTTTGGACCGGCTGTGGCACCGGGGTTGAGTTTTCAAGCCCTGGCGGCTGATCTATCATTTCAAAGTTCGCGGTTGGGACCTGTATCCGCGCAGAACTTCTCGCTTTGGACCGGCGATCGCTACACACCCCTGTCGGAACTGACCGGCGGAGCGCCGCCGGACGTTGCGGACGGGTATCCCATCGAGCCGCGGTTCGACTCGACCGGCATAACGCGGATTCTCTACAATTCACAAACAGGCGATATGGCAATTGAGCACACCGGGCTGTTTCCGCTCGGCAAAACAACATTGAACAGCCCGGGAGAGATTTTTTGGTCGGGGGCATCCGGGCCATTTGCCGTGGAGTTGGCGACGCAGTTGACTACGATCGCACAACCAGGAAGCGATCGGCTCGAACTGGGACGCGTCGCTCGGCCAGGACTGACGTATCAACAGCTTGCCAATGACCTGAGCTTGGGTGGCACGTTGGGGCAGCGAAATGCCTTGGGAGAAGTCGGTGTCTGGACCGGCTCCGAATTCTTGCCGCTGACTGGATCCCAAGCAGCGCCGCCTCCAGAACCTTCACTGACGCTGCTGCGATATGATCCGCTGACCGGCGATTTGAGTTTTGAATTGAGGCATTCCGGCGTCCTAACGCAATCGATAACGCAACTTGCGATCGGATCAGAGGAGGGCCTATTTGTCGGAGATCGCCCCGACTTACTGGGTAGCGACGACCGGTTCGACCCAAAGCAATTGGTGGTTCACTCTGATGCAGGTATCTCACCAGCCGTGGTCCATGGTGTACTCCCGAAAGGACTTGATGCGGTGGATCTCGCCGTGGATCTCTGCGTATCTGTTAAGCTCAGCCAAACACCTTGGGCTGTTGCAAGCAGAACAGCAATCGAAGTCGATGGACGCCGGGTGTTTCCAGCAACCTGTGTGAGCGCTGACGGCGATCCGCCTCA
>JAGQPK010000326.1 GCA_020426755.1 Planctomycetales bacterium | reverse complement strand
TGCCGCGCGTCACGAGTATCTGTCTCAGCAGCTGGCTGACGCACGAGTGTCAGTCGAGCCCGACCCGCGAGATGCCAATTCATCGATCGTGACCGTCTTCGGTTCGGTGGCCGTGAAATGCCGGGTCATTGACCAAGCCACTCAGCAAGTAGCTTCTCAGTTGCTGTATCCGGGCTTAGCAGAAGAAGCGACGACGTACTACTCAGCACCGTATCAACGTCGACTGACCGTGCCGTTTCTCGAACCTGCAGCGCTTCGCTACAAGATCTCGGCTCCGCCCGAAGCATTGCTATTCAGCAACGCGATCACGGGCGTCGACGTGCAAGTTCGGCCGCTCGATGAGGCAGTTAGTCAGCGTACATGTGGCACGATCCATCCGGATATGTTAGCGCGAACTGGGCTCGACGATGTCGAAATTGGTCCGGGCGAGGTTGTGATCAGTGCGAACGTGTTTGTCCAAGCCGATCAAACATTGACGATTCATCCGGGGACGCAACTGCGAATTGCTCCGGGCGTGGGCATCTATAGTCGTGGCAAAGTTCTGGCACAAGGGACGGCGCAGTCACCGATTGAGATCACGGGCACCAGCGACGAACCTTGGGCGGCATTCGGGATCACGGGGCCGGCTTCGGCGGGGACGCGATTGTCATACGTCAGCGCTCGTGGAGGTTCCATTGGCAGTTGGGACGGTCTGCGTTTCAAAGGCATGATCAATGTCTACGGCTGTCCCGACGTTAAGCTGCTGGGTTGTCAATTTGGATTGAACCAGATTGGCGACGATACGGTTAACTTGGCCGAGTCGCACGTGGTTGTTGAAGAGTGCTTGTGGCGAAATAGTTTGTCAGATGCATTGGATCTTGATCAGTGTCACGGTGTTGTCACGCGGTGTCGTTGGGAGCACTCCGGAAACGACGGGCTGGACCTGATGGGCTGCGTGGTCGACGTGCGGGATTGTTACTTTGAAGCGAGCGGTGACAAGGGCATCAGCGTCGGCGAGGCGACACGGGCAAGTGTGACCGATTGCCAGTTTGATGGCTGTCACATCGGAACCGAACTTAAAGATTCCTCGCAAGCCATCTACACTCGATGCCGTTTCGAGTATTGCCGCGTGGGTGCTCACGCGTATCAGAAGAAGTGGTTCTACAGCGGTGGTGGTCGCGCCTTCTTCGACAATTGCACGTTTCGGCACAACGAGCATGTCGATCTCTCCCCGGAACGCCGCTCACGGTTTGTAGTTCGACAAACGCTGGCTTCAACGACTGACTTTCCCGACAACGTTTTTCAAGCCGCTGAACTGAACGATGACTGGGCGGAGGCGAAACTCTCCAACGCCCAATTGCAGTTTCGTACACCTCTGCCACCGGCTATCGAGGAGCCCGCACCATGACGCACGGCCGCTATGAATTCAAGTATTCGGTGACCGCAGAGCAGAGACTGAAAGTGCTCGATGCTGCAAACGAGTTTCTAGTTGCGGATCCACATGGCGAAGCGGCCACGTATCCAGTGTCCAGTTTGTACTTTGACACCGCAGCGCGCGAAGCATACTGGTCAAAGCTGGATGGGGAACGGTATCGAAAAAAGTTCCGTTTGCGATATTATGAGGCCGATCCCGTTAGCGAAACGGTCTCGGCAGCCTTCATGGAGATCAAGCACCGAATTGGTAACCGGATTTTCAAGCAACGCGCTCGTGTTGCTGACGATGGAGCCACCGCAATCTTACGCGGCGATTGTTCGATCTCCGAATTAGGCGATCTTCTGTTGGAAACCGACGAGACGTCAAATCAGCTGCTCGACCAAATTCTGTGCAACAACGGTGGTGGTTTGGAGCCGGCGGTTGTCATTGCCTACCAACGCGAGGCCTGGATGGGGCGGCACGATTCACGCTTTCGATTAACCTTCGACTCGGCCTGTATGGCCTACGCACCGGGCGACTACATGAAATCAACGTGCGGCGTCGGTCACCGTTTTCTTGACGCTGACCGATTGATCATGGAATTGAAGTTCGATCATGCCGTACCGTGCTGGATCCGCGATATCGTGCAGAAGCTCGAGATCTCAATGTGTCGCTTCAGCAAGTACGCGACCGGCGCCGAAGAGCAACTGTTAGCCTGTGAGATCGCCTGAGGCGTCTAAGCGAAGAGTTCGCCGAAAGGCGTTAGGCCAATGCCACTCAGTTTAGTTTCGTGGCAAGGCAGTCCCCCATAAATCGCCCCGTGAATCGATCGGTCATCCGCCTCATCTCGGGCCAACGGCCAGAGGGATTGCCTAGCCCTGCGGACCCTGCGGACTGAGCTAGGCAATCTGCTGGGGCGTTGCCCCGGAACACATTCCAATTATGTTCGGCGCCGATTCCCTGTTATCTCAACTGAGTGCCATTGGGCGCTAGCCGCAGTTATCGCTGTAGTTCGAGCCCATCGCCAGGGTGAACCGACGCCAACGCGTTAGGGCGAATTGCGTTGAGGTTTTCGGATCGATGAATGGGCGAACAATCGATTCAAGGACTTCAATATTCAGAAGTCAGCAATCGTCATTCGGAAATCGATTGCACATGCTGCATGCACCAGTTGGCGTGACGGCGCGACCACCTGAGAATTGCTTGCTCGAGATGGACTAGGCGCTCTTCGCGTATTGTTGACCGTCGGAGTCGGGGCGGTGGTTTCGTTGCTCGAATGGCAACGAAATGGCATGATCGCCATGAGCTTCGACTAGCGGCGCCAACTCTTCGTCGACTGCACCGGCCAACCAACCACGTAGCCGTCCGGCCAAAGTAGCCAACGCTTTCGGCGACGGAAATTGGCTGACTGTTTCCCAGACGACGTGGGCGGCATGAGTGACCCGTGACGTTGGGTAGCCGAGGTCACCGAGTGTCTGATAGAACTGCTCGGCAAGTCGAGCGGCCTGGTAGCCATTCGTCGTTTTCGTTGGCTGACCGATTAATCGTGAGTTGCAGGCGACTTGGCACTTCATATCCGCCAATTGTAGGCGGGCCGCCAAGTCCGCATCGAGTAGGTCGGGACCAAAGCAGTTACGATAGCCGCCCAGCTCCATGAAATCTGCGCGAATCCAGAAGGCTGCTTGTAGCGCGGGGCCGTCGGCGGTGAAACTCGCGTTCTCACGACAACGCTTGCCTGCACCGACAAGCTTGCGTTGACCGGATCTCAAACAACGGATGCCTGCCGACACGATGTGTGACGTGCGATCCGCCGAATTCACGACCAAGGGGGCGATAGCTGACAGCTTGCTGTTGCGTTCCAGCAACTCAACCGGCGCAGTAGTCCATTCAGCAGTCGCTCGGACACCGTGCAAAATATGCACAATGTCGGCTTGGCTACTCGATACGCCGTCATTAATGAGCGATGCCAGATCGTTTGTGGACGATTGCACAAAACGTACTTCGTCCGCCAGATCGTACGGATCCGAGTATCCAGGTGCATGCGTGACAATCACCTCGCAATGATCGGGGCGATTTTCAAGCACGCCCAGGAGCGTCTCGTCGATCAGTTCTTGGGATCCAGCCGCCGGCACGATGATAGAGAGTTTGCACACGACTCGCGTCTTCCTGCAGTGTCCGCGGTTCAAAGCTCGTCGCCTCTCGATGCGTTCGTGCCTCGCGCAAGAACCGCGGGACACGAGAAACGACGAGCTGGTTGCTACACAGAGTAATTCGGCGAGTGCAAACCGCGAATTTACTCAATCTGAATGAGCCGCATGTGCAGTGTGTGACGGCGTCGCTGTGCTAGCGGTCGACGCGTTGCGATCCACCTTGGGCAAATGCTTCGACTTCCGGCAGTGATGACAACGACACGTCACCGGGGAAAGTGGTCAACATCGCGCCATGTGCCCAGCCCAAACGCAATGCCTCTTCGGGTGCGCGACCGGCTAGCATGCCGTAGATCAAACCGGCTGCGAAGCCGTCACCGCCACCGATTCGGTCAATGACATCCAGTTGGCAGGTCGGCGCTTGGTATCGCTTGCCGTCTAACCACAGCACGGCGCTCCAGTCATGCCGGTTCGTCGAATGCACTTCGCGGAGTGTCGTAGCGACCAACTTGATGTTCGGGAACTTCTCGACAACGCGATCAATCATCTCGAAGAACGTGGTGGGATCGAGCTTGGAGGTGTGTTCTTTCACGTCCGGGCCTTTGATGCCCAGTGACTTCTGCAGATCTTCCTCGTTACCGATCAAAGCGTCGACATTTTCTACGATCCGCGTGATCATCTCACGCCCCTTCTCTTCGCCGCCGATCGTCTTCCAGAGCTTGGCGCGGTAATTCAGGTCGAACGAGTTCACGGCACCCGCGGCCTTGGCGGCCTGCATCGCCTCGATGATCAGCTCCGACGTCGTCGGTGAGAGTGCCGCGAAGATGCCGCCGGAGTGGAACCAGCGGGTACCGCCAGCGTGAATGGATTTCCAATCAAAGTCACCCGGCTTCAACATCGCGCCGGCTTCGTTCGCTCGGTTGTAGAACACAACCGGGCCGCGAACGCCCAAACCGCGATCGCTGTAGACGGTGGCAATGTTCGGACCACGCACGCCGTCATGTTCGAAGTGCTTGTAGAACGGACGCACACCCATTTCCCGCACGCGCGCCTGGACCAGTTCGCCGACGCCGTTGTTAACCATCGCGGTGACGATACCGGTGTTCAAGCCAAAGCAGGAAGCCAGGTTGGCTGCGACATTGTATTCGCCACCTGAAACATGGATGTCAAACGAGCGCGCCCGACGGAAGGGCGTGATGCCTGGATCAAGACGATGGACGAGGGCACCTAGGGACAAGAAATCCAACTCGCAGGCGTCGTTGCGAAGGGGCAGGCCAGACATGAAGGCTCCTATTTCGGTTGCTAGCTAAGGCGATTTACGGCCAATGCATTGTCACAACGCGGACTTGGGGGTCGCCGAAAGGCGTTAGCCGCGGCTCGTACCGCTTCAAACCGACGCTAACGCGTTTCGGCGAACTAGGTCGAATCCCATTTCCTAGTTTTGACAAGGCACCAAGTCGCTATTGTTTGAAAACCGAGCCGATCTTGCTAGGTCCCTCCGCGACTTCCGAAGTTTTTTCCAGAACGTTGTACGGAATCACGTCGAGCTGCCCACTATTAATTGAGACGTCGCATAAACGACCCGCATTCCGCCACTTACCGCGGATCTGCGCAGTCGCGACGGCGGTCATCAATCTGGACGAGGAAGACGACGATGCGTTTGACACTTAGAACACTCCTGGCATACTTGGACCGCATTCTGGAGCCACGGGATGCTCAGGAACTGGAACAGAAGGTCCAGGAAAGCGACATCGCAAATCAACTGGTGAAGCGAATTCACCGGGTGCTGGCAGCGAAGCAGCCCGAAGCACTGCCGCTGGATGCGCAGGGGTTGGGCCGCAACGCGAATTCGGTGGCGGAGTATCTGGACAATACGCTGCCGCCCCAGGAGGTGCCGGACTTCGAACGTGTTTGCCTTGATTCAGATGCACAGCTCGCGGAGGTTGCCGCCTGCCACCAAATCCTGACGCTCGTGTTGGGAGAGCCGGCCGCGTTCGACTCGGGGCTTAAACAACAAATCTATCGACTGGATCCTCGCACTGCTGCTGCCGAACCAGCTTCGGCCCCGACTGCCGACGCCGCTCCGGCCGCGCGGTGGGTAAATCCAACTCAACCCGGTGAAGCTGCTCGTCGCGTGGATCCCGCTCCGCCTGCTGCAAATGTGGCAACTGCGGCCAACCTCGCGGCGGGAACCGTCTCGCGAGCGTTGCGCGACGATGAAGACGAGCACTGGACGGAGGCGCCAGACTATCTCAAACGCCCTCGTCGCAACCGACTGCGTCAATTTGCGCTGGTCGGCTTGATCGGCATGTGCTTAGCGCTGGCAGCTCTGTTCGGCATGGGGCCACTCGACGCCACGCATCCGCTGGCAAGTTGGTATGGCACATTGACAGGGACAACGGTCGCCAGCAATGGTGACCAGACAGCGGCAACGCCAGACGCGACTGAGGCGAACGCGTTACTAAGCGGCAGCTTGCCCGGCGGCGACGACCAGGTATTTGACGCGGCGGAGGCGAGCGAGCTTTCAGTTGAGGGAATGAACGCTGCGACGGGCTCAGACCTGGCTGCTGAAGAACTGCCGGAGGCCGGCGATGCGACGCTGGCCGATGCAGACGCGGCTCCTCCGTC
>JAGQPK010000325.1 GCA_020426755.1 Planctomycetales bacterium | reverse complement strand
GATACGAATCGCGAACTGAGTCAGATGTCGGCAGAGGAGCTTGATCAGGAGCCGGTGCGGCAACAGATTGCCAGGCAAGCGGCCGCCGAGCGTGCGAATGCTCAACGCCTGAATGGGCTCACCGTGCGCGGCGAAGACTTGATCAATCAAGCGATGCGAAACACCGAGTTTAACGAGGACACACTCGAGAAATGGGCGCGTGTGCTGAAAGTGCTGAAGCAGCTCTCACAAAACAACATGCCGTCCGTCGCCAACCGACTCAGCGCGGCCGCGAACGCTGCGAAGGCTGGTCCGCCCAAAAAGCAAATCGCACCTTCTGTGCAGGACGGTGTGCGCGGCCGACCGGCGGAGAAACAGGACGAGGAAGAATCAACACAAGATCAACAGGAGCAAAATCAAAAGCCCCGTCCGTCGGGATCGCTCCAGTTGCCGACCACGGCCCTCCCATCCTCGGGCAAACAAAAGCCGCAACCCCCGCAGCCGCCGTCCCCTGCAGCGCAGGATGTACAGGTCGCGGTGGAAGAACAAGAGAAACTGTTGGCCGAGTTTAACAGCGTGATGGATGAGCTCAAGCAGATCCTGCAAAACCTGCAAGGCAGCACGTTTGTCAAACGTTTGAAGGCCGCTGGCGATGCCGAGCTAACCATTGCCTCGTCACTGCACGCCAAGCTGCCTTCCAGTTTCGGGGCTCCGGCGGTGGAACTGACTGAAGCACATCAGCAGATGATCATCCAGCTGCAGAATAAGCAGTCGGATACGTCGCGCGATGTACGGCTGATCCGCGAGGACATGTCGGCCTACTTCGATCGGACTCGCTTGGACGCCTTCAAGCAGGTCTTGGATGAGATGATTGAATCCAAAGTCGTTCGCCGATCCGCTGCGCTGGGTGATCAGATGGAAGCGAATCGCGCTGGCTTGGTGATTGCACAAGCGGAATATTGGGCAGATCAATTTGATCGTTGGGCGGAGATCATCGCCGGGCCCAATAACGCGAATTGCAGCCAGTGCAAGGGTGGCCCGGGCGATAGCCTGCCGCCTGCCATCGTGCTGGAAGTGCTGCGAATTCTCAAGGCGGAAGTGGATCTGCGCGAACAGACACGCGTCGCTGAACAGAGTCGCCCGGTCGTCGAAGCTGACATGTACGCGCGTGCCGCTAGTGAACTTCACGGCACACAGGGCGGATTGCATCAACGCGTTCAACTGGTGATGGATCAGCTAGAACGATTACAAGTCGATGAAGGCAAAGATTATGGCAAGACGCTGAAGCAGCTCCGGATTGCACGGGGGGCCATGAGCGATGCCGTGGCGTTGTTACAAGAACCGCAAACGGGGCCGCCCACGATCGCCGCGGAGACGGAAGCCATCGAGGCGTTGCTGGTGACGAAACGAATGAAGCCGGGTAGCGGTAGCGGCGGCGGTGGTGCTTCGCCAGGAGGCGGAACGGGCGAAGGCCAGGCAGAAGTCGCATCGGCGCTGGCGGGGTTAGGTGAACAACAGATGACCGAGTCACGTGAGGTTCATCAAGCGACGGGAACGAGCCGTGCGAACATCCCTGCGGAATTTCAGTCGGGCCTGGATGCCTACTTTTCGGCACTCGACGGACAGGAAGGTGGTTGATGCGCGGTTGCTTGTTGCTACTCATCGGTTGCCTGTTTGGCCGAGCAACTTTATGCTCCGCACAGACGCTCCAGATTCGACATGGCGATCCCGTGCCGCTGGAAGTCAAGTCGATGTATGACGCGGGGCTCAAGTATCTGGCGGAGCGGCAAAGCGAGAGCGGCAATTGGGTCGACACTGGCGTGAATGATGGTGCCGGCACGGATGGACTCTGTTTGTTGGCATTCTTGTCGAACGGTGACGATCCCAATTTCGGTCCGTACGCAGAGAATATTCGCCGCGGACTTCGCCACATGCTGACGAATCAGCAGCTCGAAACCGGCGCATTGGTGTCGGGGCGAGCTGAGGTCAACATGTATCATCAGGGGTTTGGGACACTTGCCTTGGCCGAAGCTTATGGTGCCGTCAATGAAGATCTGCTCTGGCAAGGCGTCGCCGACCGGGGCGACCGATCGATCGGGAAAGGCCTTGAGGCCGCTGTGCGTTGCATTCTTGACGCTCAAAGAAAAAACTCATTTCACGGATGGCGTTACACGCCCGACTCGCGTGACGCGGACGTGTCAGTCTCGGGTGCCAACATTGTGGCACTCCTGGCGGCTCGCAATGCCGGCATCGAGGTGCCGGATGAGAGTTTGCAGCAGGCGATGGATCTACTGAAGCAATCGACCGACGCATCAGGAGCCGTGGTCTACACGGTCGGCTCGGGCAACGGTTTTGACCTGGGCAGTTCCACCGCGCGCTCTTCTATCGCATGTCTCTCACTGGCGATCTACAAGCAGAAAGACACCGAGGCGTTTCAAGCAACGCTCAAGTACCTGCAGAGCCAGAGCGATCGACCCAACTTGGGCAACTGGGAGTACTACACTCGCTACTATATGGCGCAGGCGCTGTTTCAAGGCGACTTTGAAACTTGGAAGAAGTGGAACGATAACAACCTGCGACGTTTAGAATCAACCCGCGGGGAAGATGGCTCGTTGGGTGGCGGCGTGTTAATGACGTCCATGAATCTGCTCTCCATGGCACTCAATTATCGTGTGCTGCCGATCTACGAACGATAAGGTGATGGCCCGATGAGTCGTGTTGTGAATGATCTTGCTCAGCCAGTTGTGCGCATCACGAACCGCCGTCTCAGGCGTGTCTGCCATCTCATTGCCGGCATCGCGGTGTTGGCGGTCAATTGTAGTTGGGCCGTGGCCGTCGAAAATGGCCGGCAGCGACTGATCCTGGCCAACGGCGATCACGTTGACGGCAGCTTTGTCGATTCCGAGACGCCAGGAGAGATCTATTGGCAATCAAGCGTCTTCGAAGCACCGCTGCGTTTTCCCATCTCCGCTGTCTCAATGGTGACGCGGTCTTTTCCCGAACAGTACGACCGAGCAATGGCTCAAGCGGGAGAGCAGACGTTCCCTGCCGAAAATCGCATCATCACGCGCGACCATCAAGACTTGGTGGGACGTGTCGTTCGCATTGATGAGCAGTCGTTGACGTTGGAATCGAAACGCCACGGCACGATTGAGGTGCGTCGAGATCAAGTCAAGCATGTCGATGGGGATGCGGCAGACAATACGAGTTTTGACGGCACGGGTTCCAAGTCACGTTGGCAGGTCATCGGTGATCGCCGCTCACCCGATCATTGGACCGAAAGTCGTGGCATGCTACGCACGACCGTACGTGGAGCGAACTTGTTTCACCGCGTCAGTGACGCCAAGCCCGTTGAACTCAATATCGAGTTGTCGGGGACTCGCCGACCGGAGTTTCAGATCGCGCTGGGTGCATCTGAGGACCCCGTCGCGTTGGCGAAATGCGTTTCGGTGGAGACTTGGTTGAATGATCTGATCATCTTCAGCCGCGCGTCGAATCGATTTCACACGGTCAAGTTAGGGGAGATTGAACGGGACAGCGACGCGTGGTCCACGAATCTGCGGATTCTCTATGATCCGCGCCGCGGTTATGTGCAGGTCTGGCAAGGTCAGCGCGTACTCGGCGAATTTGAATCAGCGCCGGACGATCCAGATGCGGCCACGGCGAGCTTTCTGATTCGCAATCGAGGCGGTGAACTTAAACTAGGTACCGTCCGTTCGCGTCAATGGTTCGATCACAATGATGGAAACCGAGAGCAGTTGGACTTGGACCGCATTTGGCTCAGAGATGGTGGGGTGGCGCAAGGTCGCATGAAGTCGCTCAGCGCGGGCGACCTCGTGTTCGCGGTAGACGGCCAAGACCAGACCTATTCGTGGTCTAACGTTCGCTACGTTCGCCTGGCCGATGCGGAAGTGAGTGATACTCCAGCAGGCAGTAACCTCAACTTAAATGCCGGACATGTTCCAGCCCACAACACACCAGCGGCGCCGGTTGGGCAGGCACCGGCCACGACTGATACTGCGCAACAGAAGCTCACGACGAACTCTGACGCAATTCGGCAACCGTCAGAACCGCCGGCCGGCACGGTGGAAATTCTGTATCGCGATGGATCCTATGTGCGAGGTGAGTTTCTCCGCAGCGATGTCGAGGGGATGTGGCTAAAGTCAGCGGTGTCGACTTCCGACTTGTACTGTGCATTTGAAGGCTTTCAACTGATCACGAACTACCGAGCTCAGTCGCCGACCGCTACCGTCAGAACTGAGTCCAAGCTTGTCGGAGAAGGCATCGGGCTATCGGGGCGCCTGGCGAACGGCGCTAGTCTGACCAAGCCGAGTTGGCAGCCGATTTATTCCGAACATGCAGTGGTAATGTCCGATCAGGCGCGGGCAAAATTCGACTTGCCCGCGGTGATACATGACGTCGGTCTGTCAGAACTGCGCACAGAGGTCGTAATGAGCACTGGGGACGTACTGCCGTGTGATCTGATTGCGGTTGGCGACGACGCGGTGACGGTTCGCTGCTCTCAAGGCGACGTGGTGCAGATACCGAGGCATTTGTATAAGGGATCACGGACGTACGGGGCTGATCGTTGGATCTATCGTGGTTTTGTGATGGGCGACGAGTGGACGGTGAACGCCGGAGTGCTGCCATCGTTGGACTTTTTGCCGGGGCAAGTCAGTTTTCGGTCTCAAATCGCGATGGCGCGCGAGTTTCCTCTGCCCGATCGGTTCTGCATCAGTATGGATGTCGAATGGTTTCGCAACGGACAGTTGACGTTAGGCGTCGGGGCCACCAAAACCGAGAATGTGTTGTCCACGGTGTCCAATCTCAACATCACCCGCGATGCCCTGGCACGCGCCGCAGCGGAAAAGACGGACGATGTCGTCATGGTGACGGTCGTATACCAGAACGGACGCAAGAATGTTATCGGACGGAATGACTCGGCAGGTTACTTGCGTGCGCTGCAACGAGCGATGTCGGGCGACGACATGGCAACCTACCATGCTTCTCAGATGAAGCAATCCACACCCCAAGCGCATGTCGATTTATATGTCGACCGTGCGCAACGACGGTATTCGGTATGGGTAGATGGTCGCGAAGAAATCAGCTGGGAAGCAGAGTCTGTGCCGGCTGGTAACTTCATCTTCCTTTCCGGAAGTTGTAATGTGCCGGCCGTGGAGCTGGATACCGCTGTCCGCATTTCCAATTTTCGCGTGGGACCGTGGGCAGGTTGGCTGCTGCCGGATGAACAAGAGCGCTTTCTGACGCGACGTGTTGGAGATACGCCCGATCAAATGACGCATGTATTGCGCGCTGCAAATGGCGACAGCCTACGCGGGCGACTAATCAAGGTCGAGAACGGGCAGGTGCTGTTTGAGTCGCGGTTGGATACGATGTCGATACCGCTCGATGCCGTGTTGGAGATTATCGAATTGTCCGGCACCGAACAGGCAACCGAGCCTGCGTCAGCAGATGCGAACGGAGCGGCTGCCGATGGTTACGTGCGGCTAGAATTGACGCGCTACGGTCAACTTGTTCTGACAGACGTACAGGTTGACGAGCGTCAGGTTGTCGGGCAGTTGACCGGGGTGGGCCGGGTTTCGATTCCGCGAGCGATTGTACAGTCCATCGAGCTGGGTACGACACGCCATACGCGTCCGTCGTTGTTCGAGGCCTGGCGTGCGATAGACCCAGCGCCGCTGCCCACGGACACGTCAGACGACCAGCAAGCGGTGGCGTCCGCTTGGCTAGATAAGGAGGCTCCAAACTTCAAGCTCGGAACGCTCGACGGCAACAACGTGGAGCTGGCGTCCTTGCGCGGCAAGCCGGTAGTGCTCGATTTTTGGGCGACTTGGTGCGGCCCGTGTCTGATGGCCATGCCGACAATGATCGAATTGAAAGAGGAGTTGGCGGGCCAGGTTGAGTTTGTGGCGGTGAATATGCAGGAAGGTCCCGACGAGGTGCAGGACTTCGTGAACTCGCGACAATGGAACTTGCGAGTGGGGCTCGACGAGGACGGCGCAGTCGCGCGAACTTTCGGCGTGAACGCCATTCCCTACATGCTCTTGATCGATGCGAACGGCATCGTGCGTCACGTGCATGTCGGTGCCAGCGCCAATCTGAAAGCTGAGCTCAAGGCAAAACTCGATGAGCTCGGCAAGTAGGACGGGATGATGATTTCGGCATTCGGCAT
>JAGQPK010000324.1 GCA_020426755.1 Planctomycetales bacterium | reverse complement strand
CTCGTCATTGAATAATGTCTTCTCTCTTCTGCGAACAGCGATGTTGGTGAGGCCTGGCAAATTACCCGTGACGGCTCGCCCTCAAGCAACAACCCGAAACTAGGCAGAAGCTAGTTTCTTCATTCCTGCGTCGATGGAGTGATGAGCGGCGTCACAAGTTGGGCAGCAACCCTCTAATCGAACCACCGCCACCGGCCGACAGGCGCCCTGATCCTACGCGATTTTTTCATTCTTCACTAGCCGATGTTAAGCGGAACAAACGCCACAGACCGTTGCCCCGCCAGAACTGCAGTCAACGCCATTTCGTATAGATAGTGGAAGGAGCAACGAATCGAGCAGTGAGGCTCGAGTGGGTTGGTCGCCCACGGGGACACCAAAGACACAAACGGAGGGTTAGCCGACCTTGGTACACTCGCGATGGCAAGTGAGCCTCGTGTGAAAGCGGATTTCACGATTACGTCGCGGCCTAGCGAACCGCATCCTGCCGACGGGAAAGAAGGTGATCCGCAGCTGGCACGAGGCTCGTGTTGTAAATCCCCTTGTAGTGCCCATGTCGTCATCGCTAGAGATCTTGCCTTCATGCTGTTTGACGAGAGTGACCGTTGCCTCACATGTTCCTGGTTGCCCGTAGTACGGTCGCGTTTCGGTCATTAAACTGGTGGTCGCCCATCAGCGAATGCTCTCACCGTGAAAGCCGCAGAGTGGTGACTCAACTTTGACAGTTTGTCGCAGCAGACCTACGCTTCAGCAAACCAAGTCAACTCGGTAATCGAGTCTGACCAGACCAACATCGGTGCTTTAGCCTGACGAGCATTCTCCTCGAGGTTCCTACCCTGACCCAGCTTGGGTTTTCATGAACTCGGCAACACTCGGCATCCTTGCATCCAGCTGCACTCCTGCCGACCGTTTCAGGATCACTGATCTCGTAATTCGATCTAGCCGGTCAGAACGGACCGCTTCTCAGCATGGAGAATGATGATGACCACGACTTGCGCTCCCGATACGCGAACACACTTTAGTCACAACTCGACGCTTTCCCCCTCGCATCCCATCGCCGCTTCTGAGGCACCGCCAGAGAAAGTGCGTCCCCGCATTCTCTGTGTCGATGACGACCCGGATCTACTGCAATGCATCGCGATGCGACTAAGCGACTACGACGTGGAGGTCGACAGGGCCTACTTTGGCATGCAAGGTTTCTGGGAAGCAGTTACCGCCCATCCAGACCTGATCCTCATGGACTTGATGATGCCTAACGGCGATGGCCGCTTCGTCCTGAATTCGCTGAGAAACAATGCCGCGACAGCATCGACGCCAGTCATCATTTTAACCGGCATGCGTGACCCTCAACTGAAACATCAGTTCTTTAACTTGGGGGCCAATCAGTTTCTGCGGAAGCCTATCGCATCGGACGACTTGTTGCACGAGATCAGCCGTTTCGTCAACCTGCAACCGAAGCATCCGCAGTCCAACACGGAACTGCCGCCGCCCAAGTGTTTGCGATTTCGTAAGAACCGCCAGTAACGAGGCGTCACATGAAAATCCTGATTATTGAAGATCATCCCGGCGACTTGGAACTCGTATGTCGCCGGATAGCAAGTGTTCTGCCGGATGCAATCGTTGAATGTGACATTCGGCTGCAAGCAGCCCTGAACCGGGAAAACATTCAGGACTTCGATACGATACTGACGGACCTCTCGCTCCCAGACAGCCAAGGTGTCGCCGCAGTAAAACGACTCAAAGTAGCAGCACCGGATGTGCCGCTGATCGTCCTGACGGCGTTGGCTGACGACAAGATGGCACTCGAGGCGATTGAGGAAGGAGCACAGGATTATGTCAACAAGGGAGACCTCAGGGCCGATGTCATCGGCCGGGCAATTCGCTACGCAGTCTATCGACAGCGCGGCATTACTGAGAACGAACGCCTCGTCCGCCACCTGCAGGAAAGCAAAGCCTTGCTAGAACAAAAGAACAATCACCTGCAGAATCTCTGCGACACCGCACAGAAGTTTGTCGACAACGTGTCACATGAATTTCGTACGCCCTTGACGGTCATCATGGACTACACGAACCTGCTGCGAGACGGCCTCGTTGGGGGCGTAACCGAAGAGCAGCAACGAATCTTGGCGATCATCGACGACCGCGCATGCGATCTGAATAACATGGTCGACGACATGTTGGATGTCAGCAAGCTCGAAGCAGGCATGCTGCGTGTCTGGCGCCGCGAAGTGACCGTTGATGAAGTCATCCGCCACGTGCTGCCGAGTCTGAAGCGAAAAGCGATCGTGCGAGGCGTTGAACTCGTTTGCGACGTCCCCAATGACCTTCCCACACTTTACTGCGACGATGAAAAGATGGGGCGAGTGCTTATCAACCTCGTCGTCAACGCAATCAAGTTCAGCCAACCGCCTGGCCCGGTTACCATCGCTGCAGAGTTATTGGATAGCGAAGTCAAAATCAGCGTGACCGACAACGGCCCTGGTATCCCCCGTGACAAGCAACAAGAACTATTCGAACGATTCACGCAAGCTCGCACAGGAATGAAGCAGGAGACCAAAGGCTTTGGCCTCGGTCTCTCCATCGCCAAGGAGCTGGTCGATCTGAATCTAGGTGTGATCAGTGTCGCGAGTGAAGAAGGCCACGGCAGTTGCTTCTCCTTCACAGTACCGATCGCGCATCCGCCCGTTGTTTTGCAGCGGTATGCCAGTCACCTGCTGAGTGACGTCACATGTCACCCGTTTATCATCCCATTGCGAATACGTGTAGACGAGTCCGCCAGTGTGGACGATGTCGATGATTTTTTGCGGGGGACGCTGCGGCACAACGATCTGGTGTTCCGTTGCGACAATCAGGAATGGATGCTGATCCTCAATCTTTCGGAGGTCGAACTGGATGTCTTTCAAGAGCGTTTGCTTGACGAGTACCAGCTTGTGGCCCGGAATCGTCCCGGATCGCTACTTCCAGAACTACAACTTGAGGCCGGCCTGCCCTGCAACTTGAAATTCGGACGCAACCAGTTGGCCTCGCTCGCGTCACAACTTGCGTCGGGGAGCGTCTGTTATGCCTAGGCCACACGTGCTTGTAGTTGACGATGACCGCCAGATTGCACAAGCCGTAAGTCTACGCCTGCAGCACGCGGGTTTCGAATTGACGGCCGTAACTGACGGCACCGAATGTCTCGAGACACTCGATCAATTGACGCCGCAATTGATCGTAATGGACGTACGGATGCCCGGCATGGATGGCATCACTGCACTGCGACACATTCGCTCCCAGCCGAAGTTCGCTCACATTAACATCATCATGCTATCGGCCAGCCTACGCGACCGCCGCGTAGCGCTCGATGCCGGCGCTCAGATGTTCTTGACCAAGCCATACCGCAGCACGGAACTCATGACCGCAATTGAAGCACTGACGCAAGACCAACTGACGGCAAACCTCGTGTAACTCCTCGCGCGGTGCCCGTCACCCTCCGTCCCAGACAGGCCCCATGATGAACACCACCATGAAGAACAAAACCGTCCTCGTCGCCGATGATGATCCAGACATCCTTGATCTCATGCAGCGACGCTGTACGCATCTCGGGCTAAATGTGGTGCTCGCGCGGGATGCCATGACGGCAATGTCGCAAATTGCCGCAACTCACCCGGATCTGGTCTGTCTAGACGTGGAGATGCCGAACGGCACCGGTTTGTCTGTCTGCAAGACCATGGCGGCCGACGCCGACTTGAAAGCAATTCCCGCGATCATTCTGACCGGCCGCTCAGACCAGGATGTGCAACGTCAGTGTCATGATCTGATCGCGTACTACATCCCCAAAGGACAGCAGATGTGGCAGCGATTGGAGCCGCTGCTTGAACAGATACTTGGCCCAGCATCGACGGAAGAGCCCGTCCACAAGGACACGGTCGCCGACAATGCGGAATTGTCATCTCAAAACGACCGTGTAGAAGAGTGGCGTGAGCTGGTCGATCTGGAACCAATCGCGTCTGATCTTCCTGCTGCGCCCAAAGAAACGGCGCCCTGGATTTTGTCCATTGATGATGATTCCACGCTGACGTTTGCTCTGAAAGTTCGCCTGGCTCGACACGGCGTCAATGTACTGCGGGCGATGCGTGGTCAGGAAGGTTACCGTTACGCCTATCTGGCGCGACCGTCGCTGATTCTGCTGGACTACGAGATGCCCGATGTGGATGGCGAATACCTCCTACGACGCATCCGGCAGACGCCTGAACTGGAACGAGTTCCCGTGATCATCCTGACTGGGCACAAACAGAAGTCGCTTGAGCGGCGGTTGCTGTGCGGCGGAGCCAATGCTTTCTTAAACAAGCCACTCCGCTGGGAAGACTTGAGCTGTGAACTAACGCGACATATTCCCATGATCGGAATCGCGTCATGAGCATCGACAGTGAACTGCGCACGCTAGAACTCGAAGAGACGGTCGATGAACTCGAACGACTCCGCGAAGAGGATCGACGCCGCGCGAACGCCATGTTACGCGTACTCACCGACCTACGCCACGAGAAACGTCTGCTTCAACATGAGGCACAGATTCGCGACCGAGCCGAGCGTCAGTTGCGTGCCGTAATTGAATCGGCTCCCAATGCGATGATCATGATCGATGCGAATGGCGCGATCATTTTGGTAAACCGCGCAGCAGAGAGCGTGTTTCAGTATGCACGCGAAGAAATGATCGGCCAGCCGATCGAGAATTTGATTCCGCCCAGATTCAGGCCGGACCACCCAGAAAAGCGGCAACGCTTCTTCCGAAATCCCCAAACCATGCTCATCGGTCAGGGACGAACGCTATACGGTCGTCGCAAGAATGGCGAAGACTTTGTCGTCGAAATCGGCCTGAACCCGATCGAAATGGACGACGGTCTCTATGTGCTCAGCTCAATCATCGATGTCACGGCGCGAAAGTACGCCCAAGAGTCGACGGCCAGACTGGCCGCAATCGTTGAATCATCGCACGATGCGATCTTAACCGAGTCGCTTGACGGCGTTATTCAGAGCTGGAACCGGGGAGCGGAGCGGATGTACGGCTACCTTGCGCATGATGTCGTGGGCCGCAACGTAGCGATCATCGTGCCGCCAGACCTGCGTGACGAGAAACGCAAGGTACTGGAAATGGCCGGCGGTGGCCAGACGATCCAGACCCTGGAAACCCAGCGCCGCTGTATGGACGGCCGGATTATCGATGTGGCGATCAGTGCTTCTCCGCTGCTGGACCACGATCAGAATGTTGTCGGTGTCTCCGTGATCGCTCGTGATATCACTCAGCGAAAGAAATCAGAACGCATCCTAGCCCAGTATGCCGCCGATCTCGAACGTAGCAATCGAGAACTCGAACAGTTCGCCTACGTTGCTTCACATGACTTGAAAGAACCGCTGCGCATGGTGGGCAGCTACACAAGTTTGCTTGCCGAAGAGTTTTCCGGCAAACTCGGTCCGGACGCCGATCGTTACATCACTTACGCGTCCGACGCAGCACGCCGCATGTCCGTATTGATCGACGACTTACTGGACTTTTCACGTGTCGGCCGCACGGATGCCCCGTTCGAATTGGTAAAGCTCGCCGACGTCTGCAATCAAGTTGTGGGTGACTTGCAGGTACGTATCGAGGAGTTGGGCGCAGTAATCGAGATCATGCCGGGACTACCATTGATTCGTGGCAGTGCAACCAGACTACGTCAATTGTTCCAGAACCTGCTGAGCAATGCTCTGAAGTTCCGCCATCCGCAGCGGCCACCGCAGATCCGGATTAGCGCAGAGCTAGCCGACCAATGGGAGATTCGCGTTACCGATAATGGCATTGGTATCGACAAAGAGTTTTACGAAAGGATCTTCCAGCTATTCCAGCGACTGCACACGATCAACGAGTATCCGGGCACTGGCATCGGACTCGCGGTATGCAAGAAAATCATCGAGCAACACGGCGGTTCCATACGAGTCGAATCGGAACCTGGCACTTCATCTTGTTTCATCATCTCGCTCCCGCCCATCGGTTACGCGTCGACCGTAGCGGCTGCTGCCGGAACCAGCGACGTAGATTGGGGCCTTTAAGATGAAGCTAGGCAGGCCACCCACTCATCTTATTCTGCTGGTCGAGGATAACGCCGGCGATGTCGAACTGGTAACGACCATCACGCAACGCCTGCAGCCAGGCGTTGTGTTCAACAT
>JAGQPK010000323.1 GCA_020426755.1 Planctomycetales bacterium | reverse complement strand
ACCCGAGATCATGACGTTCCACTGGCCGATCGTGGCGGTGAGTGCTGTCATGTCTGCTTCCATGGTGCTCTGGTTCCGCGCCTTGCCATTCTGTCCGTCGCCGGAAGAGCGATTGCAGACGGCGATCGAACATCGTGGTTCCACCGCTTAACGGACCCCGTGCGCGTCCTCGTACTCAGCAACGCGGTACTCGTGTACTCGGCAATCATTTGACTGGTTAATTGAGTTCGCGGGTCGGCTTATGTTCCAGGCGAGCTGATTTCGAGTACGAGTACGAGAAGGAGTACGAGGCACGAACCCGGCGCGCGTTGACGAGTTGGGCGGACTTGCTAGCCAACCTCGTGCTCGGCGTATCGACGGCTTGACAATCGCGTTGTTGGCGCCCCATAAGACGTACAACGTTGCCGTTCTCCTGGATGCAGACGGCCGGATGCGTGACATTTTGTCGCCGACCATCTAAGTTGGAGGGGGTAAAACGGACGAGGCGATTCCGGAAGAGGGAGATTCGTGCCGCCATGCTTAGAGATCTGAAACGGCGTATCCGGCGAGCTGCTTGGTTCGAGCAGCTTGAGCGGCGGCATTTGTTGGCGCTGGATACCTTTGCCATCACCGAGTTTATGGCGTCCAACTCCGCCAGCTTGGTCGACGATGACGGTGACTACAGTGATTGGATTGAAATTCACAACACGACCAATGAAACGCAGTCACTCCAAGGCTGGGCGTTGACGGACGATGCAGCCGATCCGTTTCGTTGGCGATTCCCAGCCGATGCCGTGTTGCAGCCGGGTGAGTATCGAGTCGTTTTTGCGTCGGGCAAGGATCGAACTC
Source organism: Planctomycetales bacterium (assembly GCA_020426755.1). Lineage (GTDB taxonomy): Bacteria > Planctomycetota > Planctomycetia > Pirellulales > Pirellulaceae > JAGQPK01. The sequence continues at coordinate 5,358 of JAGQPK010000323.1, read as the reverse complement.
AACTCGACCTGCCATGGCACACGGACTTCAAATTAAGCGCTGACGGCGAGTATCTGGCGATCACGAATCCTGCGGGCGAGGTCGCTCAATCTTTCGACGAGTTCCCACCGCAGTTGTCGGATCAGTCGTACGGACTGCCGGTCGAGCAGCTGCCTTTGATCAGCGTAACTGCGCCGCAGCGGTGGCACGTGACGACGTCGGCGGATGACACCATCGTTAACAATTGGATGCAGCCGTCTTTTGACGCCGCAGCCTGGCAGGCCGGCGCGGGTGGGCTGGGGTTTGATACGCGGGCCGGTTATCCAAATTTAGGTTTCGAAGCCGGCGATCTCTCGGATTGGTCGACGTCCGGCATTGTCCGGGTTGCTGCCAGCAGTGAAGGTGTTGCCGCGCCGCAGGGCAACTTCCAATCGCTCATTTCCGCGACGGAAGAAGCAACAGGGCGGTTTGGCCTCGAGACCTTTCTGGGGTTGCAGCGAGGGCAACTCGATACTGTCGGTCAGGTCACCGTGACGCGTGGTTCGGCCATTAAGCGGACGGTGCATGTCGAGGCCAATAGCGTTCTTGAGTTCGATTGGAATTTCCTCACGGATGAGCCGTCGCTGGGTGGTTCAAAGGACTACGCGTTTCTCTCCGTGTCGCCTGGAAATGAACTAATCGTATTAGGCGATGTATCTTCGGCCGCCGATCTGTCAAACAGTGAGTTCGACCGCGAGTCGGGCTATCGAACGTACCAACATACGTTTGCGGAGGCCGGTGACTTTACGATTGGTTGGGGCGTCGTCAACGAAAGCAATCGGTTTCTAAACTCGGGGTTATTCGTCGATAACTTGACAATCGACGGCGTCGGAGCGGTCGAAGCCGCGTTCAGTGGTCTGATTGATACCCCGGTGACTGAACTAACCAATCAAGCGGGTTCTCTGTGGACTCGCTATGAATTCAACATCGCTGATCTGGCGGCGTTGCAGCAGCTGCAGCTCAACATCAACTATGACGATGGTTATGTCGCCTACTTGAATGGACAGCGGGTTGTCAGCGACAACGCTGCGCTAACAATTCGCTGGGATTCGCTGGCAATTGAAGATCGCCCTGACGAGGCAGCGATGAATTCGGCCGCAACGGTATTGCCCACCGATGCTCTTCGCGTTGGCACGAATGTGCTGGCAATCGCTGCGCTAAAGTCGAGCGTTAATGATGACAATCTGTTACTGCGCGCGGAGTTACTCGGATTGGGTGAGCTTTTTGAGCAACCTGTGTTCTTTCCGCGGGCCACACCCGGCGAACCGAACTCATCGCCCGGTGTGCAGTACGTGGATAACGTGATCTACAGTGTGCCGCACGGATTCTTTGACGAGCCTTTCGTATTGGGCTTGTCCACGTCAACCCCGGGCGCCACGATTCGATATACGCTTGACGGCTCCACACCCACTCGAGATAACGGCACGACATACTCAGAACCCTTCGAGATCCTCGGTTCGCAAACCGTCCGTGCAGTTGCGCTCAAAGAAGGGCTCAGCCAAAGTTCCGTCGCGACGCAAAGTTATTTGTTCACTCGGGATGCGATCGGACAGTCTCGCAGCACCGCGCTGGCCAAAGGATTTCCGTCGCAATGGAGCGGCATTATCGTCGCCGATTATGACATGGATCGTCGCATCATCGGGCAGAACGGAACCGACTTGTACGACGGTCGATACGCCAACGTTGCTAAGGCCAGTTTGCTGTCGATTCCCACGCTGTCGATCGTGATGGATCTAGACGATCTATTTGGAAGCGATGGGATTTATGTGAATCCGCTTGATCGCGGCGTTGAAGCGGAACGTCCGACTTCGGTTGAGTTGATTGATCCGAGTGGTCAGCAAGCGGGCTTTCAGATCGATGCCGGGGTTCGTATCCAGGGCGGCGTATCGCGTTTGATTAGTAGTAAGTTGTCGTTGCGTCTGCTGTTTAAAGACGAGTACGGTGCAAGCAAGCTCGATTATCCGTTGTTTGGCATCGACGGACCAACTACATTCGACTCGATCTCATTGCGCGCGAGCAGTGGCGAACACTTGATAGGTATCCACTATATTCGCGATGAGTTTGCTCGGCGATTGCAGGGCACGACTGGCAATGCCCATTCGCAGGGCACCTACATGCATCTGTATATCAACGGCTTGTACTGGGGGCTTTACAACCCGGTGGAACGCATTGATGGTCAGTATGCGGCGAATCATTATGGCGGCGAAAAAGAGAACTACGACGTCCTGAACGCTGGCGACTTCGGTTCGGAAGGCATTAGCGCAGTGGCAGGTTCGCTCGATGCTTGGAACCGCATGATCGACTTGGCGCGACAGGTCGAAACCGCGCCGACGCAAGAGGCACGCACGCAATTCTACTTGCAGTTGCAGGGGTTGAATCCGGATGGAAGTCGCAATCCCGACTACCCGGTTTACCTGGATGCGGACAACTTTATCGACTACCTGATCACGCAAGTCTATGTTCGCAATAGTGACTGGCCGATTCGCAACTACTACATGTTGCGCGATCGTGGCCCCGACAGCACGGGCTTTAAGTTCTTTATCTGGGACGGCGAGTTTACGCTGGATCGCGGCGCGCTGAACTCGTTGTCCGGCATCGGACGAGAGGGCCCCGGTGTGTTGTACGACATGCTTGACAACAGCGAGGCGTTTCGTGTCGCGTTTAGCGATCGTATTCAGGAACACTTCTCAAGCGGCGGGGCGTTCTACGTTAATCCGGATCGACCGCAGTTCGATCCGGAGCACCCAGAAGACAATCTGCCGGCGGCCCTGTATGCGAGTTTAGTCGAGCAAGTTGGCCCCGTCCTAGGACCAGAGGCAGCTCGTTGGGGCGATGAAGAAGCTCGCAACGGACGCTTGTTCGTGCCGCATGTCGAGTGGCAGGCGATCGTCGATGCAAATCTGTCCGCGTTCTTTCCAAATCGTTCGCGTGACTTTTTGATCGATGCGCGTAGGCTGGGTTTCTATCGCGACGCACCCAGCTTTAGCGTAGCGCCAGGATTGATCACGCCAGGTACCGACGTGCAAATCATTCCGAAGTCCGGTACGGTTTATTACACGCTAGATGGGACGGATCCGCGCGCGGCTGACGGTACCTTGTCACCCACTGCGGTTGAATACACAGGCCCTATTGCGATCGCACAACGGACCAACGTGAGAACGCGTAGCTTGGCCGGATCAAGTTGGTCGGCGCTGAGTGTGGGTGCTTACTTCACCGACGCCCTGCCAGCGACTGCCGCGGACATCGGGATCACTGAAGTTAACTACAATCCGCACGATGCGCTGTTGGCTCGCGAGCCGGATGTCAATAACGATGATTTTGAGTTCATTGAGATTGTGAATCGGAGCGATCACCCCATCAATTTGTCAGGAGCACAACTGGTTGCCGTGCAAGGGCAGGGCGTCACTTTCACGTTCGGTGAGCAACTGTTGGCTGCCGGCGCCTATGTCGTTGTGCCGGCAAATCGAACGGCATTCGTGGGGCGTTATGGTGACTCGCCAAATTTGGCAGTTGGAGTCGAAGCTGATCCGAATTTGTGGATCTACCAAGGTCGACTTTCCAACGGTGGTGAGCGAATAACTTTGCTCGGTCCGGACGGTGAGCTGGCAGATCGCATAGAATATGCTGATGGTGATTCTTGGCCACAGCGGGCCGATGGCGGCGGCAGTTCGTTGGAACGTGTTTCGCTTGATTCACCCGGAAACGTCCCAGTGAGTTTTCGTGCCAGCGTCGCGGTCGGCGGTTCGCCGGGACGAGCCAGTGATTCACCACCGCAGACGGTACGCATCAATGAAGTTCTCTCGAATCCATTGACCGGTCAGGCCGATACGTTCGAATTGGTCAACCTAACCGCCGGCTCGCTGCGGATTGGTGGTTGGTTTGTCACTGATCGCGTGGATTCGCTGCCCGGATATCGGTTGCCGGATGACAACATCTTGTCGCCCAACGGCTTTCTGACGTTTGATAGCAGCGAGTTTAGGTTTGGGTTGGATGCTCTGGATGGCGACTCTCTCTATCTAATTGCCGCCGACTCGGCGGGGCGTTTAACGCATTTTGTCGACGAAGTCCATTTCGAAGCGATGCCGCCAGGTGTCAGTTACGGACGTTGGCCGGATAGCGTGGGTCAACTGTTTCCGCAAGCGGCCACGAGCTTTGGCGCGGTTAACACTGGTCCGCTACTCAGTAATTTGGTTGTAAGCGAGATTCATTTGCAGCCGCAAGATCCGGATCGTGGCGGCCTACTGACGGAAGAAGATTTCGAGTTCATCGAGTTATACAACCGTGGTAACGAAACGATTGATCTGAGCGAGTGGAGGATTACCGGCAACGTCGAATGGACGTTCGCGGAAGGCACTCAGTTGGCACCTGAAGCGTCGATCATTGTCGTGCCGTTCGACCCTCAGACGGGGACTCGTGCGGTTTCGTTTCGTTTAAGCTTTCCGAGCGCGGTAGGTGCCGCGATGGTTGGTCCGTGGGCAGGATCGTTGCCTGATGATGGTGGTAGCGTGCAACTGTTGCATTCCATCGTCCCGAGCGATGATGCCGCTTGGCCCGCGTATATGTTGTCGGATGCAGTGCGGTTTGGCGGCAATGCTCCCTGGCCCAGCGACACGCACGCGACGGGACGGTCGCTGCAACGAAATTCTGCTATCGCGTTTGGCGACACCTTCTTGTCCTGGCGAAGTGCCGCGGCCAATCCCGGTGTTGCGGCCTTCCAGCAAACGACGAGCGGGGATCTCGATGCCGATGGCAAACTTGATGTGCCGGATATCGATCTGATGTGTGGCGCCATTCTGACACAGAAGACTGACCTGCGATTTGACTTGAATGCCGACGGCAACGTCGATCTTGCGGACTATGACTATCTTGTGTCAACGCTAATTGGCACTAGGCCAGGTGATGCCGACTTGAATGGCGTGTTCAATTCGGCTGACTTGGTCAAGCTGTTTGTGGCGTCCGAGTATGAAGATGACATCGAAGGAAACTCGACTTGGTCCGATGGTGATTGGAATTGCGATGGCGAGTTCACGACGCGTGACTTGGTGGCAGCTTATCTTGCAGGCGGTTACACGGTGTCTAGCACGGTGTCTAGCACGGTGTCTAGCATGGTGTCTAGCGTTGCGGCCCGATCCGTCAACGTGAATTCAAATGCGATCGCCCCCGTCGCAGTCGATCGCGTGCTGGCAGTCGCTGCTTGGCACGGCCGCGCGCGGCGTACTAGCTTGGTGGACGACGAGGCGTAGCCTTGAGTGTTTAATCACGCAGCACCGCGGCTGAATCTGCGATTTTCAAGCTTGCTCTAAACGGTCGTGGCACCACCAAATTCCTTGCGACGGCGCC
>JAGQPK010000322.1 GCA_020426755.1 Planctomycetales bacterium | reverse complement strand
AGACTGATGTGACGCACGTTATTGAGAGTGCTGACACATCGGAACAAGAGTTGGAATCAGCCTTTGCCGAGTTCATGTCACGCTATAACGCGAAGTCTCCTACGACTGCAGCTTCGCCCCCGACTGTCACTCCAACGACACCGTCGCCTTCCGCTGGCCCCAAAGTGAAGGAGACGGCAGAGCCAGCGACTCCGTCGCCAACGTCGACGACAGTGTCTACCAAGAGAACTCAGTCTTCTTCCCCTTCGACGTCGCCGTCAGAGGCGGTAGCGAAGACCATCAAGGCGCCAGTTGACCCTCGCACCATGACGAAGCAACGCGAATCGATGGACGCGATTCGAGAGATGCGTAGTGTCGCCAATGACATTACCCGGTCAGTGTTGATCAATCACCATACGGTCCTGACGCAGCGTCGCGTGCTCACCTACCTGGCCTTTGCAACGTGCAGTGTTTGCGCCTGCATCGGCACATCACTATGGGCAACAACGTTGCGTTCCTCATCCTATTGGTTGAGCCTTTCCTTCTATGCTGTGAGCATTCTGCTAGTCACGCGTGTCGCCGCTGAAAAGAAGCAGTACGCCGCCAAGTGCCGCGACTGGTAACACGCTTTCGCCGCAAGCTGCTAGTACGGCGGCACAACGCCGCAGCGGATTGCTATTTCGCGTTTGCGGTACGAGCGTCAGTTTGCCTCTCGATTGACGCCGACTACGCCGAGAACCGCGGCTGACGCCCTTCGGCTAACCTGGAGCGCGGTGTCAAAGTCGCTAGCAGGCTATGCGTGAATCTCATTAGCTAGCCACACTATCTCAGCTTGATCGCTCGGCATTCCGCTAAATCATTGACAGCGCGCCCTTCATTGAACAGCTACTCTGACTCGCGCCGATGAATCGACGGTAGTCCCCACCTTTCGCGCTATCGCTTCTATTCCCCTGCCCTTCTCCAGGAAGCGTTGTCATGGTCCCAGGTTTCGCGAACCGCCTATTTCGTCGCGCCCATTCAACACGCAGCAAACGCAGCTCGCGGATGTCATGCCGTCTGCAGATGGAGTCGCTGGAGGCACGGCAGCTCTTGACAACGACGATGGTCAAGAACATGTCACCGCTCGGCGATGGCTCGCCACGCGACTTTACGCAAGTCGGGGACATCACGTACTTCGTCGCCAACGATGGTGAGCATGGAGATGAATTATGGAGAACGGATGGGACGCCGGAAGGCACTGAGCTCATCGTCGACATCCAGCCCGGCGCTTCGAGTGGCGCACCCCAAAACCTGACACCGTTGGGCGACTTGCTGTTCTTTACCGCCAGCAGGGAAGGGCGTGGACGCGAGTTGTTTGTAAGCGACGGCACGCCCGCCGGGACGGTGATGGTGACCGACATTCATCTGACGGGATCCTCGGCCCCAGCCGAACTCGTGGCACTCGATGATCTGCTGTTCTTTACCGCTTACGAGCCCGAACATGGCCGGGAGCTCTGGCAATCAGACGGAACTCCAGCGGGAACGGTGTTGGTCGAGGATCTGCGCGAGGGAGGTGCGAGCTCCTTACCGTCAGACCTCACCGTTATGAATCATCGCTTGTACTTTGCGGCAACTGGGCCTGACGCCATCGGGCGTGAACTGTGGTCGTACGAGCCGCAGGACGATCATGTGCAACTGGTAAGAAACATCGCCGACTTGCATCAGCAGAGTAGTGACCCCGAAGATCTGATGCGCGCCGGCAACCGGATCTTCTTCACCGCGCGTGGTCCCACGGACCTCAACCTTGGCCGTGAACTCTATGTGACCGACGGTACTGTCGCCGGCACAGCGATGGTCATGGATATTCACACCGGATCGTCTGACAGCGATGTGACCTTTCTTGCCAGTGAAGATAACACCGTCTACTTCCAAGCCAACAACGGCATCAAAGGTCGCGAACTGTGGAAGTCGGATGGCACAGCGGCAGGTACCTCACTTGTCATCGATTATTCGCCGGGCATTTCCAGCTCCGACCCGACCTCGGTCATCGTGGGCGCGGACGGACTGTTTGTCTTGTACAACATGTTTCACCACTTAGTGTATGTGCCGTATCAAGGCGAGAAGATCACGATCGATAACCAAATCCAGCTCGACAGCGAACTCTTTGCGAACGACAACCTGGTTTATTATGTGCGACGCACAAGCGGCGACGATTATGAATTATGGAAAGTGAATCAGGTTACGCGCCAGCAAGCGTTAGTCAGCGACATCAACCCGGGCGCGCGTGGATCGTTTCCACACGATATCTTCCCACTGGGTCACGTCGTATATTTCGCCGCAACCAACGGTACGCACGGCTACGAGCTTTGGAGAACGGAAGACAGTCCGATCGTAGATATCGGCGGGATGCCCACAGGCAATCGTGTGACAGAGGGCTCATCAGTTCACTTGACTTCCGCTCTAAGTTGGCCAGGATCAGGTGCACCGTACCGTCACCAATGGGTTGTCACTAATGCAAACGATCCTGCCGGAACTCCAATTGTCGGCTCGTCATCTGATTCGCTAACTTTTACGCCGTACGATGATGGCCATTACCTTGTCACACTGACAATCACAGATGTGGGCGGTGGCACGTCGATAGTAACTCGCGAACTACCAGTCGATAATGTTGCGCCACAGCCAGTCATCGTGGTTCCTGAAGGCATTCAAGCACCCCACGTGCCGCTGCGATTAACAAGCCGCGTCACGGACGCTGGCTTGTCCGACACTTACGAATACCAGTGGCGCGTTGTCTTTGACGGGAGCGAGATCGAGAGCGGCACGTCGCCCGCACTCAGCTTCACGCCTGACGCGATCGGCACTTACACAGCGCAACTGACAGTAACGGACAACGGTGGAGATGCCACGACGACGACCGAGTCGGTTGTGGTAACCTATTCGAATGCTCAGCGCGTGGTGCGTAGTCTGTACCAGCAACTCTTGGGTCGCTATCCGAATCTGCCAGGCTTGCTGTATTGGTCCGATCGCTTGACAGCAGGCTTGTCCGAGCAGGCCTTGGCAAACGCCCTGCTCCGGTCGCTCGAGTATCGGCGCGGCCGTGTCGTCGCGCTGTACGAACAGTATCTCCACCGCACACCGAATGCCCTGGAAGTTGATCGCTGGGCAGATACCTTGATCACAAAGGAGCGTGAAACCGATCTGGTCGCAGCGTTGCTCGTCAGTGACGAGTATCGCCAGCAACCCGAGAATTCCGATTTGGTCGCAGCGATTTTCCGCGACGTGCTACAGCGCAATCCGAATGAAGCCAGCAGGGCGTTCTGGGAACGTAAGCTCGACGGCACTCGCGCCAGCCGCCGAGCGGTTGTCGTGGGCATTCTATTCTCGCGCGAGTCCTATCGTCGTCAAGTGGAAGCGATGTACGACCGGCTGGCTGTCATTCCGGACACCGATCATGAGACACGGGACTGGGCCACTCGGCTGTTCCAAAAAGAAGCATCACTGGATGAGCTATGTGTATTCTTGGTCGGCCGACTGACGGGATGACCGCCGAGAAGGATAGGATGTTGCACCAGCAATTCATTGCTCCGGTGACATCATCAGCGCAACGACCGCGGTGGTCCATTGACCATGATTGTGCTTGTAAGTTCCACGCATCCAAACCAGCGCGGTGCGCGGATCTGACCAGCGAGGCACCAGCGGCCGTAGATTGTCGACCGTCGAGTTGGCTGTGATCGGAGTCCAACGCCACGTTGTGCCGTGATCGGCAGTCGTGCCCTCGAACAGCTCGTAGTGTCGCCGCTGATCGGCTGCACTCACCAACGGTTCGCCCGTCACTGGATCCGCATCGGTGGATATAAAGATGCGATTGGCATTGGAGGGATCGATGGCGCCCAATCCTGAATAGTCATCTTCAAACGGATAAAGCCGTGTGCCCGCGTAAGCAATTTCCTGCTGCTGCCATGTTTCGCCATTCCAGCTCGCGTAGTGATAGCGAATGTCGGCACCACCTTGACGAGGAGGCAATCCGCGCCCGTCCTTTTGCACAGAGAAAAGAATCACCGGTCGACGCTGCGCGTCCAATTCGATGTCAACCATCCAGGCCACGTTGTCCGCATCGCCAGGGAACACGCGCGTGAAGTCCCACGTGTGAACCTGCGTATCAGTCGTTGTGCTCAGTGGCGCTAATTCAGTACCGTTGGTCTGATATAGTTTCCCAGCGCGGATCATGCCGTGATATAAACTGTTGTCGAAGTTCCGCGGATGATCCTCCGTTGCCACAAAATGGATCGACTCCCCGTCTTGCACATACTTCATATAGGGACTGTAGCCATTGCGTCCCATCATCATGCGGCCGCCGTACGTCCAAGTCGATCCGTCATCATCAGAGAACATGTAGTTCGGATCGTGATCGACGCCGCGATAAAAGTTGTAGATACGGCCAGAGCCTACACGGTACAAGTTTGAGTAAGTTACGGTGTCTTGGCGGTAAGGCGGCGTAACGCCCGGCGAGTCAAATTCATGTCGCTCGCCCCAAGTCAGCGGATCATGTGGTGCAGACTGCCGATAGAAGACTTTTCGTTCGACGCCGTGTCGCGTGTAGACCGCCAACAAACGCCCGTCCTGTAACGGCAAGAATGCGGGACCATCGTGGTCATCTTGCTCGAAGTGAGTGTCCAGCACAACCGACGCGACGGTGCCACTCGCCAGATCAAGTGCCGATACCTCGACGTTGCCCCAATTCGGGTCGGGCTTACCAGAGTTAAAGTCCTTGACCGATCGCACCGAGCCCACAATCAGCTTGCCGTCCGCGACGATGACACGCTCGTCCATAAACCATGACCATCCGCCGTTGTCGTTCAGAGTGATCAACTTCCCGGCAACGTAGTCGTGAGTGTCCGCCGCTGGTGGCACGATACTGTCATCTGCTACCGCCGTCCGCAACGCTAGGAGAAGCAGGACCAGGAATGTTTGGCTGCGAATCATCTTCGAACTCCCAAGAAAGTTGCGTGTAGCGGTCAAGTACCGCGCGCCTGCTCGGCTCGGTTCTGCTACTGATCCAATTTCGCAATCAACCCTTGCTTCTCCGCGTCCGTTAAATCACGCCAATCGCGGTCTTTCAAGCCAGCAGCCAACGCCCAGAGCAAATTGAGGCTCGCGCGCGGCACCGCGCGTTTCACCATGAGATAGGCGGTCGCTGCACCAACGTTGCGGAGCTCCTTGATCGACGTAATGCCCGCGTCGCGCAGCCAAGCCGCACTTGCTGGTCCAAGGTTTCTGAGATTCTCGACAGGTTCGTTCAGCTCGGACTCGCGGTTCGCGTGGCCCACGTCTGCGAACTTATCAGTCAGCTCCGTCAAGTGCTGGCCGGTCGCGGTGTGAATAATGAGCGATTGATTGCGACCGATGGATTGAACCTTGCGCACGCCATGTCCAAAGGCTTTGAGTCGGCGGCGAACCTGCGAAGCTCCTAAGTTCACATAGAGCCGATCACCTTTGGGCTCACCCATCCAACACCTCACCCGCGATCGTGTTGCCGACCTTGAACGGTCGTTCATGCCTTGTCGATGCTCGACTTGAGTTCCGCTGCAAGGCGTCAGCCGCAGTTTACGCCGCGAGAATCGACGCGAACGCGCTTCGCCGCATTACGTATTGCCGAACGCTGACCGTGCGAATTCAGTTTGCGAACGCCAGAGCCCGTTGGCAACCGAGTGTGACAAAATCGACGTCGACGATGTCAGACAGATCGAAACTATCTAATGTAATTCTCATCCACGCGTTCAGGTCGAACCCGTGGCGCGTCGCTTGGATTTGCGTCCTATCCTCGAATTCGCGCGTTTTGCAAATTACGTGTCATATCCGGTTCGCAATCGGCACTTACCCAATTAGGTTATGTCATGTAGTCGACGAAAAACCGCCCACTTGCGCCAACGACCTTAAACAGTTTTGCCCTCGACTAGCGTAAAAGTATTTTGCGTGGAATAAACTAGCCACTCTTCTTACATTCGAAATTGGAACAGGGTTGAGAGATGAACGAGTGCCGGCACTCTAAGCATTGCTAGCACGTTCAGCTTCCTTAGCACGATACAGATTCGACGTGCAATCCTGGCGCCGGTTGTCTGAACCGGCTTAAAGTACCCCGCAGCACTTCGCCTAGTCACCAACTACAGATCGCGTCGAGAAAGAACAGCCATGCGTACTTCAAAGACACGTATTCGCAAGAACCGTTTGTTTCAGGC
>JAGQPK010000321.1 GCA_020426755.1 Planctomycetales bacterium | reverse complement strand
TCCCAACAGGTGCAGCACGGTCGCATGCAAGTCGTACACCGTCGCAACATCTTCGACGGCCCGATAGCCAAACTCGTCTGTAGCTCCATACGAAAAGCCACGCTTGACGCCGGCTCCCATTAGCCAACAGGTGAACCCGGCCGGATTGTGATCACGGCCGCTCGCGCCTTTTTGGAATGTCGGCATCCGCCCAAACTCGGTGCACCAGACGACCAGTGTGTTCGAGAGCAAGCCGCGTTGCTTAAGGTCCTTCAGCAATCCAGCGGCGGGCTGATCGAGAACCGGCCCGTGCACGCTGTATTGCTTCTCCAACACCTTGTGGCCGTCCCAATTACTCGTGCCTTCACCGCCCGTTTGATACGCGCCATTGAAGAGCTGCACGAAACGTACGCCGCTTTCGATCAATCGTCGGGCCAAAATGCAGTTACGAGCAAAGGCGGCCTTGAGCGGATTCTCCGTATCATCGGCGCCATAGAGTTTCAGCACATGATCGGGCTCAGTCGAGAGATCACTGACTTGCGGTACGCTGAGCTGCATCTTCGCGGCCAATTCATAACTGGCAATTCGAGCTGCCAGCTCAGTGTCACCCGGCAATTGCGTTTCCAAGTGATGACGATTCAAGCGATCCAGAAACGCACGCGTTGCCACATCAACATCCGGCGCTAACGATTCGGGACGCTGCAAATGCCGGACGGGCTGCGTGGCGTTGAAGTCGGTCGCTTGAAACACGGCCGGCAAGAAACCAGGCCCCCAATTGTTGACACTCGCCTGGGGCTTACCGCGCGGATCGGGAATCGCCACGTAGGCCGGCAAGTTATCATTCTCCGAGCCCAAGGCGTAGGTTACCCATGCGCCCATACTGGGAAAGCCGTCGAGCGTGTTGCCGGTCGACATGAAGTTTTCGCCCGGGCCATGCGTGTTCGTCTTGCTCGTCATGGAATGAATGAAGCACATGTCGTCCGCAAGTTCGCCAAGATGATCGACGAGCGTCGAGACCATTTTGCCGCTTTCGCCGCGTGGGTGAAATGTCCACGGGCTGCGAGTCAAATTGCCCTGCTCGCCTTGAAACGTGACGACGTTCTCACCGGGCATCGGTTGACCATGCAGACGTAGCAGTTCCGGCTTGTAGTCCCACGTATCCAAATGGCTACAAGCGCCGCTACAAAAGATGACGATGACGTTCTTCGCCGCCGCGTCGAAGTGCGGCGGCCGGGCGGCATTGGGTTGACGCGGATCGATGCTCGGACGCCACGGGGCCGACTCCGTTTGATCCGGCTGGTCCGCCCTCAACATCCCTTGTTGCGCCAACAAATGAGTGAGCGCAATACTGCTCAACCCCGTAGCGGTTTCACCCAAGAACCTTCGCCGGTTCATCAGCAATGGTTGCGACTGCCAACGTTTCATCGGATCCTCGGCTAGCCGGCACAATGGCCGCTCTCTTAATTGAGAAACAGGAACTCGTTCGAATTTAAAATTGCTCGACAAAAGGCAGGTCGACCAAATTCGTCGATTAGCTCACACGACCAACGCATTTCATCTGCATCCGGATCGCGCGAGTAGGCGCGCTGAAATGCCGCGCGAATGATTGCTTGGTCATCGTCGCCGTACTCGATCTGCAACTGTTTGGCCATGGCTGCTCCTTGCTGCAACATGAATTCGCTGTTGAGCAAGTTGAGAGCCTGCAAGGGAGTCGTCGAACGGCTGCGCGTCGGCATGACTTGCCCGCCGTCAGGACAGTCAAACAGGCCGAACACATCGTCTTGTTCTTGACGGATTTTCGTCATGTAGACCATTCGCCGCCACTCGTTCGGTCCCCAGTCGGTTTTGGCAAAGTAATGATGGACCGTTTCCGCTTGTACGTCAAAAGCCAAGAAGCCGCGTCCACCCGCTTGACGATTCAAGTTGCCAGCAACGGCGAGCACGCAGTCCCGAATCGCTTCCGCCTCCAAGCGACGCGGCGGATAGCGCCACAATAAGCGGCTGCCCGCATCCTGCGCCATACAATCCGGTCGCGGCACACAGTCTTGCTGATAAGTGTTTGAAAGCAGAATTGTGCGGTGGAGCCATTTGAGCGACCAATCGTGCTTGATCAACTCGGCCGCTAACCAGTCGAGCAGTTCCGGATGAGTCGGCGGAACACCGGCAGCGCCGAAATCGCTGGCGGTTGGGACCAACCCCACGCCAAAGTGATGTTGCCACACTCGATTCACAATGACGCGGGCCGTGAGCGGGTTGTCGCTGGCCGTAATCCAATTGGCAAATGTCAGTCGCCGCTCCGCTTCGGCAGCGTCGGTGCCCAACCCCAGTTCGCCGATCACGCGAACGGAATTAGGGCTCACCTGCTCACGCGGCGCCATCGGATCGCCTCGATACAGACGATAGGTTGGCCCCGGCTGCGAGAAGTTACCGACGTAAGCCATCGGCACCGCCAGCGTCTCAAGTTGACGAAGCTCATCGCGTAGCTTGTCGAGTTCCGCCAACAAGAGTTGAGCATGCTCGGCGTGTTCGGCAGGCAGTTGCTGTACGAATGCGTACGGATTTGGCTGGCTGTCGCCAAAGGGTCGCCGGTCATCGGAGCTGGCCACAACCTGCCATTGGCCGTGTTCCGTCGCGACTTCGAATGTGTAGCCCGTGATGACACGGTCACCGAACTGCCCTTCTCGATCCCGTGCCCACGCAATTCGATCAATGGTAATCACTGCGGGCAGTTCGATCTCAACCCAAGCCGCGCCTGACGAATCCGCAATCCAACTGTGTGCGTTGCCAAATTGTCCGTCATTGAGATGTTTCAACTGATGGATCGCGTAGCCCGGCAACGTTCCCGAGGCGGAAACCTTTGCGCCATGTTTTGCCAACGCCACATTGGTACGTTCCGCCGCGTCACCGCTCACCGCACCGAACACCTCAAGCTCATCGATGCAGGGCTCGCTACTGCCGGAGGTCGCGTGAATCTGCAGGCGAATCCAACGGGCAGCGATCGGCGCAAATTGCTCAACATTACCGGTCGCGTTAACCGGCTCGCGCAACTGCCCCTCAGCGCGACTCTGATCGCTTCGACAATACTGCGCCAGCGACCTGAGTGACTGATCGGTAGCAGCCACTTGAGCTCGCAATTGATCCAGCCGCGCCAACGCCTCCTGCGATGCTGGCGTACGCAAAGCGCGCTCGCCGTGATTTACGCCGGCGAACACTGCTTGCATTGAATAGTAATCTTCCTGCGTGATAGGATCGAACTTGTGATTGTGACAACGCGCACAACCGACAGTCAGCCCCAGAAACGCCGTCCCTGTAGTATTGACGATGTCCGCGAGTTCATCCTGACGTTGCATCAACGTCAGGTTGATGTCAGGGCTCTTCACCCGATCATACGGCCCGGCTACCAAGAAGCCAGTCGCAACGTCAACCCCCAAGGCATCGCCCGCAATCTGCTCACGCACAAACTCGTCGTACGGTTTGTCGTCATTGAGCGAATCGATTACATAATCGCGAAACGGATAAGCCCGTTGACGTTCCGGATTTGTTTCGAAGCCATCCGATTCCCCAAAGCGAATCACATCCAGCCAATGCCGCGACCATCGCTCGCCGTGGCCGAAGTCCGCGAGCACACTGTCGACCAGACGTTCGTACTCGAGTAGATCGCCGTCGAGCGCGTCGCCACCATCCGCGGTAGACTGCACGACCGCCGGTTCGGGAGGCAGACCGAGCATGTCCAGATAAAGGCGTCGGGTAAGTCGCGCGCCGGGCGCACGTGCCGACGGTTCCAGGCCCGTCGCGCGCAACTTCTGTAATACGAATGCGTCGATCGGACTCGCGACCCACGGGTCTTGGAGTTGCGGAACGGTGGGCTGTTGAAGCGGTTGAAATGCCCACTGGTCAGTTTCCAGCGCGGCATCCGCGTCGCCAGCTAAGGCGTCGGGCCAATCGGCGCCTGCCGCGATCCAGTCTTCGATGCGTTTAATCTCTTCTTCGGCTAACGCCTCCGCTTCGTCCTCCGGCGGCATCCGCAGACCACTTTCATCGGTGCCGCGCAGCACTCGCAACAAGCGGCTTTGATCCGGTTGATGAGCGACAATCGCAACCTCCTCCGAGTCGCCGCCCTTCATGGCAATCTGCCGGATGTCCACTCGATACCCGCCCTCTTGCCGCTCAGCACCGTGGCATTTCTGGCAGTTCTCTTTGAGCAACGGGCCAATCGAGGTCTCATAGCTGACCTCGGCAGCAGGTCGTGACGTGGCCGACTCGTCCGCAACCACCGAACTGACGCATCCAACCAGCACAACACAGGTCACCAGTCGCAACATCGGCACACGGAGATCAGCAAACAAGCCATGGTGAACGGCAAAACGACAGGCCCACCGTCGTGCGCAGAAGCGTTGCATACCAGCAACTCCTATGTGAATTACCGAGGCGAGCGATTTCGCAATGTTGCTGCGAGGATCGATGTCAGGCGGGGCCGCTCCGTCAAGCAAAATAGCCAGACGCCAGCGGGAGTTTACAGGATAAAGCATTCCCAAGCGCGATGCAACCGAAACCCCAGCGACATGAAACACAAATGCCGCTGCGACGCGGACAGGGGGAAGACTGAATATCGAATATCGAATTTCGAATTTCGAATTTCGAAGTTGATTTTGAATGAGTTCGCCGTAACGCGTTAGCGTCGGTTTGTGTTGGCGCTGAAGTTTCGGATTTCGAAATCAACTCCGATCCTGAGACTTTCACATTCGATATTCAACATTCGATATCCGTTCTCATCCCAGGTTGGCAGTAATGTTGCCCCACGTCAGCTTGATCCATTCATCGGGATAGCCGCGTGCAAATGGCACGACGTCGGACAGGCGTTGACGATCGTCACTGGCTAGATCCCAATCGCCAGCTACTAGGCTGCTTTCTAGTTGTTCGGTCGTGCGAGCACCCACGATCACGGCCCCGATTCGCTGATCATGTAGCAGCCAGGCCAACGCGACTTGTGCCGGTGTCTTGTCACAACGTTCTGCAGTGGCAATCAATTCGTCGATGATCTTGAAACTATCGTCGTTCCAATAACGCGGCAGATCGATCTCGGCGCGGACCGCAACCCGTGAACCGGCGGCGGGCCCGTCCGCTTGTTTGTACTTGCCGGTCAGCATTCCGCCGCCCAGCGGGCTCCAGCAGAGCATCCCCATGCCCTCGGCTTCGCAGGCCGGCAGGATTTCCACTTCAATCTCGCGGCGCAACAGGTTGTACATATGCTGCCCGCTAATGAAGCGAGCGTAACCAAGGCGGTCAGCGATGCCATTGGAGCGGGCAATTTGCCAGGCGTAGTAGTTGCTACAACCGAGATACCGCACCTTGCCACTCGACACGACATCGTCCAATGCGCGCAAGGTCTCCTCGATTGGCGTGAACGGATCGGGACCGTGCACCTGAAACAGGTCAATGTAGTCAGTGCTCAATCTGCGCAGACTGTCGTCAACCGATTCCAGAATATGTTTGCGTGACAACCCCTTGGCATTCGGTGTCGGACGCATACGGAACCAACACTTGGTTGCCAGCACGATGTCGTCACGATTGAAATCCTTGAGCGCCGCGCCCGTCATCTCCTCAGACACGCCCGTGCTATACATGTCAGCAGTATCAATGAAGTTTCCACCCGCCTCGATGAATCTGCGAGTGATTTGCTTAGCCTCTTCACCGTCGCAGCCCCAGTCCTTCATGCCGAACGTCATCGTTCCCAAACAGATGCGCGACACGAGCAGGCCGGAATTTCCCAGATATCGATACTTCATCAGTACTTCCTCGTCATTTTCAATGCCACCGTCGAAGCACCAACGTAACCCGCCAGATACGCGCACCGCAAGATGGCGTCCACGTTCGATCAGCTATCGGTGTGCGCGTACCCTGAAGTGCGAGTTTTATTGCGAGTGAGTGTCTTGGGAGTTCGAATATTTTTTGGAGTGCGATCGCAGCTATCGCTTTTCATTCCAACTAGGTTCAACGGAAGGGTCGGATTCCAGCCAGCAGGTTCGACGTTAGAGAACCACCACAGCTACATGCCGGTTGGCTTCGGTCGCAAAGCGGCAGCTGCGCGGCCGCACTCCAAAATCCAAACCCGCAGCTGCGCGACCGCTCTCCATCAAGCACACGTTCGTACTTGACCTACGCGACTTGACAACGGCCGAGCGGTCGCTTGCAATCTAGTCAGGCTGATATCAAGACGAGAGAGGATTC
>JAGQPK010000320.1 GCA_020426755.1 Planctomycetales bacterium | reverse complement strand
TGACCAGGTGCGACCCCAGTTGATACTGATCAGTGCTGGTTTCGACGCACATCGACTCGATCCGGTCGGTTCGCTCGGCCTGGAGACAGAGGACTTTGCCGAGCTAACGCAACTCGTCATGCAACTTGCGGCCACGCATTGTCAAAGTCGCGTGGTGAGTCTGCTTGAGGGGGGCTACAACGTGGATGTTTTGCCGTTGTGTGTCGAGCAACATCTGCGAGTGCTCAGTAACAGCGTTAGAGAGTCGGTTTGAGCGGCGCAAATCGTGTCTAGAAACCGTATCTAAACCCACAGGGGTCCCAGCCCTGCGGACTGGGCTAGGCAATCTGCTGGGGCGTTGCCCCGGAACACATTCCAATTATGCTCGGCGCTGGGGCTGATCACCGACGCGACTCGCGATCTAGTAACACTCAATGTACGAACGCTTTCACCGCCAGGCATGGCATCGTCCAAATGTCCAACTGCTTTGTCTCGACGACACGTAGCTTGGCTGTCGTCAGCAGTTGTTCAACGTCGATCGGTTGACAATCGACGATGTGCGGGAAGTGTTGATGCATCCAAACGTAAGATCGCTCGAGTAAGCTGGGTGACTCGCCCGGTTTGACGGCGGCCATCGAAACGTTAGCGAAGCGACCTGTGGGCCGCAGAACTCGTTTGATTTCGCTCAGCACCGAGGGGATTTCTTCCAGCGGGAATAGCTCGAGCGTAAAGCTCATGAAGACGCCATCCATCGATTGATTGGCGTACGGGAGGTGACGCGCGTCGCCGATACGCAGAATGACGTGATCCGCTACGCCGGCTTCTTCGATCCGCGCTTGCGCGACGTCGCGCATGCCAGATGAAACATCAATGCCGTGAACCGTACCGGTGCTCGTGACCGCCTTCGCCAGCGCGAGCAGCGAGTGGCCCGTGCCAAAGCCAATCTCAAGAATGGACTCGCCCGGTTTGGCATCCAGCAGTCCTTCGCAAACACGCCGCGCCTCTTGCTCACTCGCATCGGCCAGCAAATCGTAAGCCTGGCTAATGCGATCGTAGAAATCACGATTATCCTTTTCCGGTTTTTTTTCGTTCATGGTCTCCTCCAGGTTTCGCTGAGCCAGCGAGTTTCGCTGAGACTTGCGTTTCTGTCGCGCAGTGAAAGTTGACTGACGTGCGTTTGCTGTCGCGTAGCGGCAACTGACGGTAGCCCGGCGTTTCAATTCAACGCCGGGGGCGTGTCCCGAGACACCATTAGTCGCCTAGCGACGTGCGAAACGCAACGTCAAATTGCGTCCAATCGCTGACGCAATATCATGGTGCTAACGGCCTCGTTAGATGCACTGCTCTGCATGAGTGCAGATTCAGTGCCAAAGACACGACAACCTGTGGCGGCTTGCCGGCGCAGAGGAGCAGATGAGCGTTTGGAGGCAGCAGTACGCGACGTTGCGCTCCGAGCACAACGTCGGCGTACTTTGGATCTTGACTCCAGACTAGAAGAACAAGTCGATACCGATAAATCCGCCGTGGTAGTAGACGGTGGATTTATCCAGGGTGCCCGATCCTGTGAAGATGTCGTAGGTGCGAGATTGGTTGGGGGCACATCCGACGCCATCCAACAAGTAGCCCTGATAGCCGATCCGGAAGTCGGCTTGGGGGCCCATGGGAATCAAAAGTCCCGCGGTCAATTCGCCAGCGAAGGCCACTTCATCTTCATCGTCGATGAACTCAAGCGGCAACGCACCCGCCGCGGCGCGGGCTTGCACGTCAGCATTATTGTAGTAGACACCGCCTTTGATGGTCGTGAACAGGACCGAGCGGCGAATGCGTAGCCATTGCACGTCGGCACCGATCTGGAAACCATACAGATCATTGTCTGCTGTCGAGAAGAACCCGGTACCGCCACCGGTGTCATGTACGTTGAAGTATTCGCTCAGTTCCCAGTATCGCAAACCGGCGATTAGGGAGACGCGTGAACCGTAGCGTTGCCGGATATTCATTTCGAAGGACTTTAGGCCGGATTCCAATTCCAGTGTGTAGCTACTGGCTGGATTCGCTGGGGCACCGCCGAAAAACGGAAATGTGATCGGGTTGGCGCTAGTTACCGTTTGGCCGTGGCCGAAGCGGTTAGTCTGCATGAAGCTCAACTCGAAGTCACGACCACATTGGTCATCGAAAATGATCATGCCCATGCGTACGCCTGGCTCGGCCTCGCGAATTAGGTCGCCCGTGTTGAATAACGGCTGTGCAGTGACCGTGTCAAACAGCAAGGGTGACGAATCGACGTCACTGCGATCTAAGACCAGCAGGTCAAGCGTGAATTGAACGCTTGGCGAGCCCTCGTTCCAGATCTGTCGCGGGGACAGGTCACACGTCACGTCACCGAAGTCATCGGAAATGACGGAACCGCCTGTCACACCGCACTCCGCACAGGGGGCGCCGGGGGTAAATGACTGTGCCGTGACCGGTTGCACAAATAGCAGCAGCGCAATGGCCGCCAAACGTTGAGGGTTGAACGTGCTCTTCACAGCCCCTGGCCTCCTTGCATCGACCTAGATTCTTTCTCCGTGTTCTGCGGTTATCGGATGGTGACTGCGAAGCGAAACACTTCGTGCCAGCTCTATGTCATAACCGGCAGAGCTCACATACTCCGGTGAGAAGGTTTGCCGTCTGGTAAATGTGTGATGGCAAATGCCCGGGAGCGTAGTACAAGCGAAGGCCGCTGCGTATGTTATCGAGACGGTGCCGGTCAGACTTCGGTTACATGCTACTTGCGATCGAGCGCAATCACGCCATCCCAGCCGGGCTTGATTTCAGCACCGTGTTGCTCCATCCAACGTTGATAAAAGCATCGCAATGGATCGGTTGTGTTCAATGTCTGCAGTGCGCGCTCGGCGTCCGCGCGCGAGCCCATTCGAAAGGCTTCGATTGCCGCAGCACGTGCCACTGCGGTTTCGTCCCACTGCTGCTCTGCGGCGATGGAGGCGGATGCAAGTTCGTACAGGCGGTGCACCGTGTCGACACCGTAGGGACGGACGTGCGCGAACAAGCGTACTTGTCCGCATTCCTTTGGCAACGACTTCTGCGCGGCGATCGCGGTCGCTTCATCGATTAGGATGCCGACGTCAAAAATCCGTGTGATGCCCTCAAGCCGAGCGGCCGTGTTGACCACAGGGCCGAAGGCCGTCACTTTCACCTGATCAACGGTGCCGATCTTACCTGCCACCGCCACACCGGTCGCTAGTCCAATTGCGCTACGGAAACCGCTGAATATGGGTTGACTGGAGTCTGCGGCAGTTTCGAAGGCGTCACGAATCGCCAGAGCGGCGCGGCACGCATGTGTCACGCGATCCCCATCGAGCACTGGCCAGCCCCAAAAGCCCATGACGGCGTCGCCATGAAAGTCACCGATGACGCCGCGATGTTCGAGGATTTCGTGAGTGGCCAGTCCGAGCGCTTCGCTGACGCGCTGTAACAATCCAAACAGGTCGGCTGCCTGTTGCTCGGATCGCCGCGAGAAACCTCGTAAGTCACAGAACATGACCGACACTTCGGTTTCGCGAGGGGCCAGGGCGCTATCTACGCCAGCAGCGGCGACCGCTTCCCGGACGGGTGGCGAGAAGAAGTGACTAAGTGCCGCCGCCTGCTGTCGCAGTGCACGCATGTCGCACGCATTGCCGACCGCCGTCGCGACCAGCTCAACGAACTTCAAGGCATCGTGTAGTGCGTCGGCCGGTGCGCTCGTGCCGGTTTCTCCCGCCACGTAGATCGCAATGCCTCGACAATCGGCACCGGGAATTGGCGTACAGAAGGCCCAGTCGAATTCTTGCTGCTGAAGCGATTCGGAACTGACGGTACGTCGGTGCCAAGCGTGCACAATACTCTGGCCCGTGGTCAGCGACTCGCGAATCAATGTGGCGCTCGGCTGCAATTGAGTCAGCACGCCGTCGGTGCGGTCCCAGTGCAAAACTCGCATCGACGTCGCGTCTGGACCGGATAGGGCATCTGCCGCGACAATCGCCGCACCCCGCGAGGAAGTGATCGAAGTTAGCAACAGATCCACCAAGCGACCGTATAGCTCCGGCTTAATCTCGGTGTCTGCCAGGATGTCCGGCAATCGCATCAACGCCTGAATCTGTTGATGAGCCTGTCGAAAGCCGACTTCACGCAAGTATCCTGGACTAAATGTTTGCTGATTGTCTGGTACCGGGGCCGCAATTGACACTTCCGCGCGATGGTCGACTAACGCGAACGTCGTGTCGCCAACGACAAAGTGCTCGCCCACCTCAAGTTGACACTGGTCCACCGCTTCCCCGCGAAAGAACACCGGGTTCCGCGCCTGCGGCAGCCGTTCGACTACCAGCAGGCCGTCACGCATGCGAAACTGCAGATGATGGCGCGAGACACAGGGATCCCAGGCAATCGACCAAGCACCTGCTTCGCGACCCAAGACGATCGGCGGTGATAATGCCGGCAAGCGACGCCGCCAGCGGTCCTGTCGTCGCTTGCCCTGGGCGATTAGGTCGGGCATGAATTCTGATCCAAAGTGTACACGATCAGTATGATGAAGTTCGAACTGCGCTCCAAGTCGTCACGTACACGCTCGTCAATGGCGCGACGCATTGCACCACTCTTTGTTGTCGACTTGTTGCTGTCGACGCCGTTGCGGCCGGGAACTGCCTAGTCGATCAAGGTTCCCATGTGACTTGAGGCGGCGCAAGTTGAGATTTTGCGCAATTTTTCTTGCTCGCATTTTCCACTGCGGATTCCAACGAATATCAAGAAATCTTAGCGCGTCGCTATTTCAAACGCTTGACGCCTTACGTCGTACCCCTAAGAATGACCGAAGTGTCAAAAACTATCGATTGTCCTAGACGAGCGAGTTGCACGGTGTGATGCAGTGTAATGCAGTACCGTGCGCGCTGGGGTCGGACGTTCGGAGGTTATGGAGAGGTGACCATGAGCAAGGCCAGTGCGGCTGAGGGAGCGAAGTTGGGAGCGCGTTTTGACGAGGTGCGTCAGCGACTGCTGCAATCGCACTTCGCTGATCGGTTGGGTCGACCTCTGGAATACTGGGTATTGCCAAGTGACCGCAGATTGCCCCTGGCTTTACTAAATCGAACACTCAACGACTTGTTGGCGACGCCGTTTAACGAGCTCTCCGCGACACCGGGCATTGGTCAAAAGAAAATCAGCTCGTTGGTCAAGCTGTTGGATCGTGCGACGCGTGACGAGCCGCCGGTGATGTCCGTGGGGTGGGATGGTGAGCGGCGTGACGCGGCGACGGAAGGTCGCCGATCGGCACCCAACCCAGCGGTTTTCGATCCTTCGATTGTGTCGGAGGCATTGTGGGCGGAATGGCGAGCCACGGTAGCGAAGGCCGGCGTGAGTCACGAATCTTTAGGACGTGTTGCACCATCTCTGCAACGTTTGCCCACGGTAATCTGGGAGACTCCACTTAGCTTTTATCTTGATCACTCGGTCGCAGAGATTCGACAGCTTCGTACGCACGGTGAAAAGCGAGTGCGCTGTGTGCTGGAAGTCTTCCACTCGGTCTACTATCGTCTCAGCAAGTGCGAGGACAAGAACGCTCGCGCTGGGATTCAGGCAAGTTCGAGCGATGGCAGCGCTCCAAGTGACGACGGCGAGTCGACTCGTCGCGAGGCACTTCGTCAACTCTTGACGCCGATTCAACTCCTCAGCTTAGAGCATTGGCTGCAGGATCGCCTGTCATCGAGTGAACTTCCGAGTGCCGAAGAAGTTTACCAGGGCTTTGTGGTGCCGCTGATGAACTTGATCGAAACGGATTGCGGCGACACGGTTGCCAGTTTGGTTTCCGATCGACTAGGGCTGCAAGGTGGTGCTCGCAGTGTGCGTGAGCAGGCGAGTAACCTGGGGGTCACGCGTGCCCGCATCTACCAGTTGCTGGATGACTGCGGTCGAACGATGTCGGTTCGCTGGGGGCATGGTTCGGAGCTACTTGATCAAGTCACGTCCCACTTCAGCTCTCTACCTGGCGACCACCAACAACTGCGACTGTTCTTTGGACTGCGTGAGTTGTGTTTTCCCGCCAAGCAGCGTGGGCTTGACGACGAATTGGATCAGTTGATGGACGAAGAATCGGGCGACGCACGACAATCGCCGGGTCCATCCACGATGTCTCCTCAACAATCGGAGAGTACCGAGGGACATTTTGTCCCGCTGGCGCCGGTCGAACATCACGACGTTCCGTCGTCTGAAAGTGGGATC
>JAGQPK010000031.1 GCA_020426755.1 Planctomycetales bacterium | reverse complement strand
GCCCCTTTCTGGTGTCGAGTTGCATGAAGTGGGGGCCATCGACTGAAGGAGGGACTGGCGTACGTTTGCCCTCTTCAGCATTCAGCATTCAGCATTCAACATTCGATATTCAACATTCGAAATTCGTCTTCCAGCGCCCTCACTGGGTAGCCAGAAAGCGAACGCAAACCGGCATCGTGACGGCCAGCGTTTCGCCGGTGTTTTTCAGTTCACCGGTGGCCTGATCGATCTCGAATGCGACAACCGAATCGCTGTCTTGGTTCGCCGCCAATAGATAGCGGCCCGAGGGTTCAATGGCGAAGTTGCGTGGAGTGCGGCCGCCGGTCGGCTCGATCTCGACGCGCGTCAAATGTCCCGTCTCGCTATCAACACGAAAGACAGCGATGCTGTCATGACCTCGATTCGATCCGTAAACGAACTTACCATTCGGATGCACGACGACTTCGGCGGTGAAGCTCGGTGTCGTGTAGTCATCGGGCAACGTCGAGTGAGTCTCTAGTGCGTGAAGTACACCCGTTTCTGCGTCGTAGGTAAAAGCAATCAGCGTCGAGGCCAGCTCGTTAATGACATAGGCAAACTTACCCGACGGGTGAAAAGCGAAGTGTCGCGGACCAGATCCGGCGGCCACCTGGACCGGTGCAGGTGCATCGGCACTGTCTAGCCGCCCACTGGCCGCATCGAAGCGGTAAGCAAAGATCTTGTCGACACCCAAGTCAGCGGCAAAGGCAAACTGATTGGCAGCATCGAGATTGATCGAGTGCGCGTGCGGTCCTTCTTGGCGGCGCGGGTTAGCACTCGTTCCTGAGTGCTGATGTGTGCTAATCACATCACCCAGGTTACCGTCTTCGTTAATGCGAATCGACGCTACCGTACCACTGCCATAATTGGCCACCAGCACAGTCCGTCCAGTCTTGTCCAACGTGAGATGACACGGCGCAACGCCTTCGGAACGTTGTGAATTGAGCGGCGACAGTTTGCCCGTGGCCGCGTCAATGTTGAATCCACGCACGAAGCCGGTCGCTTGGTTTTCGAATTCAGCCGTTTCGCCAACCGCATACAATCGTTGTCCCGATGGATGGATGGCCAAAAACGACGGGTCGGCCGTGGCGGCAGCCAGCGCAACTTCACCGAACTTGCCTGAGTTCGCGTCGAAGCGAGTGACGTAGATGCCTTCGCTCGAACGCCGCGTGTAGGTGCCAATATATGTCCACCAAACACCTTCCTCGCCATGACTAGTTGAAACATCCAGCAAGCTTGTAGCGAAGAGACACGCGAGCGCAATCAGCAACCATTTCATTTTTTAAACATCGCCTCGCAGGAGAGACATCGCAGGACAAACACAGCAGGAGAGCGGACAGATCACACGCGACTTGCCCGGCAGACCGGTCGAACCGTTCCGCGTCCGCATTGTACCACACGCCGCGCGATTTCCTATCGAACGCGGTCACGCTCCTGAATCAATTGAGCCACAATGCTAATGGCGATTTCGCCCGGATGATTCGTGCCCACCTGGAGGCCGATCGGGCAGGTGAAGCCGTCGGCAATGTCAGGCGACACACCGCCTTCGATCAGTTCGCGAATCAAGATCTTCCGCTTGGCCTGGCTCCCAATCACGCCCAAGTAGGCCAGCGACTTCTGTTGCTCGAAAATGCGAGCCAAGATGGGTCGGTCCGTGCGATGCCCCATGGTCATGCAAACCACGTAGTCGTCGGACCGCAACGCATCCACCTCCTGCTCAGGCTGTGCACTGCAAATCGTCTTTAAGTTTGGCGCAAGCGGCAGTCGTTCGAGCCATTCCTGACGTTGGTCGATGCAAGTAACGTGACAGTCTAAGGGAAGTAGGCAACGAATGAGGGCCTGCGCGACATGCCCCGCGCCAAAGATCACGATGTGCCAACGCCGAGCGTTAAAAAGTTCGAAGAACAAACGCACGCTGCCACCGCAGGTCATGCCCACATCACGCTGCAAGTTCCATTGGACGAGTTCAGCGCGCGAAGAGTGCTCACTCGTCCCCTCAATCATCGCAACAGCCAGCGCCAGCGCCTTCTGTTCAACTCGTCCACCACCAACCGTACCAAAACTGAGCCCCCGGCGGTCGACCAACATTTTGGCACCGACGTCCTGCGGCGTGCTGCCCACCGCCTCCACGAGCGTCACCGCCACAAACGGCTCACCGCTCTGATCCAACTCAGCCAGCCGTTCGACAAACTTATTTGCGTAGTGCATGCAGGGTTACTCGATTGCAGCGGAAATTTAAGGAGAGTTCGCCGACAGGCGCTAGCCCAATGGCGCTAGCCGCGGTTCTCGTTGCGGTTGGATGCGGTGCCGACGCATGCCGCACATCACAACGCTCGACGGTTCCCTCCCCCTGCCCCCTCCCGGTGTCGGGTCGCGCGAAATGGATAGCAACTACGGGAGGGGGAACTGGAACCGTCAGCACTCAACACTCAACACTCAACATTCGATATTCGATATTCGATATTCGATATTCGATATTCGATATTCGATATTCAAAACTTTTCTTCCCGCCGTTTAGCATCCGTCGCCGATTGCTGTAGCGCGTCGACTGGGACAACAATGTTATGACTGCCGGAGCGGCGGCCTTGCAGGTCGAGTGTCACGTACTTGAAGCCAAAGCTTTGAAAGGCGTCCGGCAACTCATCACTGGCCAATCCGGCCAGTTTCAAGAGTTGGCCTGTCGGTACTTCGATGCGAGCCAAATCCCCGGCGTGATAACGCACGCGAACGTCGCGGTGTCCACGCTCACGCAGCCACTGTTCTGCTCGATCGATCATGCGGAGTCGATCCGGAGTGACCTCTTCGCCATACGCAATTCGGCTGGCGAGGCAGGGTGACGCCAGTTTCTCGGCGACGGGCAATTGCCAAGCTCGCGCCAGGTCGCGCACGTCGTCCTTGGTCAAGCCGAGATCGGCCAGCGGACTCACGACTTTGTATTCCGCTGCCGCACGCAGCCCGGGCCGATAATCACTCAAGTCATCGACATTCGCACCATTGACTAGCGTCTTGAACCTCAGCTGTTCCTGGAGCGGGAGCAGTCGGCTGTAGAGCTCGGTTTTGCAATGGTAGCAGCGGTCAAAGCCGTTGGCTGCGTAGCCGCTACGCGCGAGTTCCTCCGTGCGAATGATCTCATGGCGAATACCGATCACGCCAGCCAGCTCACAGGCACCTGCCAGTTCGCCCGTTGCTAGGCTGGCACTAACCGCCGTGACGGCAACGGCACGTGGGCCTAATGCGATCGCTGCGGCCTTTGCAACGACGGCGCTATCAACACCGCCGGAGTACGCCACGAGACAACTTTCCAGCTGCCGCATGAATTCGACTAGGCGATCGCACTGCTGTGCAACTTGCATCGGAATCTCCAGGGGAACTGCGAGACGAGCGTTAGACTCCGTCAGTCTAGCAGGGCATGCGGCTGTTCAAAATGCGTCGTCCGCCGTTTGGATTGCGGCCGCGCCGCTGCCGCTTTCGAACGCAGCCAAGCGGTGTGAGCCACGTTTGCGCGTCCAACACCATATGAACGTTGCGACGATCCGAAAACTTGCACGTCGCAAGAAGAGCGATAGCTGCGCGATCAGCACTCCCAAAACGCACGTTCGATTGTGGCATCGCTGCTTGGGGCTCAACCAAAAAAATTGCCGTGGCGACTAACCACGGCAATCTGGTTTTTCAGGTTGAGTGAAGCCGCCGCGAGCTAGCGACTCGTCAGCTCTACGTTGGCCTGACGAACACGTTATTCGTTGGCGTCACGCGTCACTGCTTCCATCGTCTTCGTATTTCGTTCGACGGCCAATACAACGGTTTGCTCCATCACACCATCGCGGCTGCTGCTGGTGATCGGCAGAACCTGGCGACGATCGGGCAGCGGCAGACGCAATGCGAATGAACCGTCGTCGCGGAGCTTGATAGGCTCGCCGCCCATCGTGACATGGGCGCCCGGTTTGGTGGAGCCGAAGACGATCATTTCTGCGTCGACTTCCAATGTGAAGTTCGCTTCCCGATCGTTGATCGATTCTCGCGTGATGCCGCTGTAACGCGACATGAGCGGCGAACCGACGGGGCGACACAATCGCTCTTCCAAAACTTCCTGGAGTTCGTCAGTCGCGTTTTCTGGCGAGTAACCACCGCTCAACGCAAAGATCCGTTCGCAGTTTTCGGCCACATCGACCCAGGTGTGGTCAAACGCATCGCGGACGCCCGGTTCAGGGGTTTCCACACTGTTGCTGCGAGCCAGCCCATGGAACCGACCGTTGCTGGCCACATAACCAATTTCGACGCGATAACCACGTGGAGGCGATTGGACGTCGATGTACCAGTTGTTAACGCCGCCATGAATTTCGATATCGCGGACAAACATTTCCGTCGCCGAGGTGGTGCCGCGTGACGAGATCTCCATCAAGCGGATGACGGGACGCGCGGTGTGCCAGTACTCGGCCATCGCAGCCTGCGCCCGTTGGACGCTGCGGCTGGTCATTTCCCAATGCACGTGTAGCCAATAAGGATCGCGAACCATCAGGACCACCCGATCACGTGCCGTCTGGTCGCCGGGAGTCACGACGGGAGGCGGAGCCACGCGCGGGGCAGGGGGCGGCGTCGGCGCTTTGCGGACCTTCACCGGTGCGGCCGGGCCCGATAGGTCTTTCCGTTGTTCTAGCTCTTGTTGAGCTTTTTGGATTTTTCGCGCGACGGCGGAAAGTCGCTGCGGCGGCGCCTTCGCGGCCGGGCGTGCTGCTTTGGCACTCAAGGAAGCGGGACGCGGCACTGCCTGAGCCGGCTTCTTATCAATCACCGTGATTCGCTTGGCTGATGTGTTCGCGGCAGCTTTGCGTGAGCCGTTGGTGTGGCTCTTCGCGGTTTCGTTGTGGCGAGCTGACGCTTTCGTGTCATGCACACCGGCAGTTTCTTTGGCGGTGGTGATCTTCTTGCGCCCGCTCGCGCCACGTTCTTTGCTCACTGCGCCGTTCGTCGCCCCGCGATCCGCCCGGGCCGCCGTCGAACTGCGGCGGCTATCATTGCGAGCGGTCGAATCCGCTTTCGCTTGCCGGTGGGACGATGTCTTCGCTTTGCCGGAAACCTGGCTGCTCTTGGCTGAGGCGGTCAACGCGGCACGACCACGCGGATTCGACTTGGCCGCACGAGCCTTCTCGCGAGACTTTTCGAGCTTCAACAGCGCTTTAACCAAGTCGTCCTTGCGCATCGAATGCCAACCGGCAATCCCGCGCTTCTTGGCCATTTGCGCGAGGTCCTTGAGCGTATATTCCTTCAGCGTGGCTGGGGTCATCAACGGATTCACCTCCCGTTTGGGGATCGGCGCGCCGCGAGTATTGCGCTGCGGCGCATACGCACATCCCGTGTCTAATCGTGCCATCCATGAGGTTTTGTATTTCCGACCGGTAGCACTCCCTGGCACACGCGGCGGGTGAAAGCTGATTCGACGTTAGTTTTGCAGGCGTGATATGCAGGCGAGTCACTCCGATACGGTTCGTACCGGTGGTGGCCCCAGGGCGGGGCAACAGCCGTCGATCGCTCTCCTCTCTGGTCCGTCGCCCCAGTAGTTCACTCCCCTTCCACCTTGTTGGGAGAAATACCGAGCAGTATCGACGTGACCCGTAAGACACAGTCTAGTCGAAAGACCGTCAAATACCAAATAAGTTCCCCCCAGTAGGGTGATTGATTTTCACCGTTGGTTGACGCAGCCACTGTCTGCGTCTATTTCCGGTAATAGGCGATCAGAAAGATGATCAAAAGGATCGCAGCCCAGCAAGCCATCTGTCCGGTTGACGCGAACAAGCCGCGTGGACCGTGCTCGTGAAAGGAGTAAGCCAAGCGTGACAAAAGCTTGTTGCGTGACTGTCGATTCGCTTCGCTCGCTCGTGTTTGAATCGCTTGGCTGCCGCGCCACGCTGCCTCCATGAGCCCCTTGAGTCCGCGCCGCCACAGCCAATCCACGTCCAGATTGAAGCCGCTGGTAACGACGGGGTAGAGCTCGAATCGTGCCAGTAAACTGAACGCCACGATCGCCCAGGCGATCAGTTGCAGTTGTCCGACAACGTGCGGCATGGTGTAAGGGTGGTATTCTATGGGGTTCGGCAAGTGGCGATACAAGAGCCACTCGGGCGCCACGCCCAGAGTGATGCAAGCGATGGCAGTCACGGTCATCGCAACATAGTGGCTAGTGGGCACGACGGCCGGTTTCGAGTGGCGTTCGACTTGATCGTGAGAGCTTTTCGGACCAAAGAACAGCACGTACGGCAAGCGGCATGCGCAGACAAACACGACGCCGGCGGTCGCGGCCCACAGAATGAGCCAAGCCGTTTGCCGATGCGCCTCGGCGATCGCAGATAAGCTGATCGACTTGGTCACAAAACCGCACGTTAGCGGCAGCGCCATCGCTGCTGCGCCGACCATGTACAGCACGGCGACCCAGGGGAGGACCTTGGCAACTTGATACAGCTTCGAACAGCGCGTCGTATCGGCCAATTGAGCTGTGCTGCCGATCGCCATCAAGAGCAGGCTTTTATAGAGAATATGGCCGATCGCGTGCGCGGCCACGCCATTAACGGCCAGCGGCGTACCCACGCCGATCGCCACGACCATGAAGCCCAACTGATTGATTAAGCAGTAAACCAGCGTGCGGCGGGCGTCGTCTTCGATGAGCGCCTGGATCAGCGGTACGATCGCCATCACGCAGCCGACGGCGATTAACGGTTCCCAACCCGCGAAACCGCGCAGCAAGGCGTAGATTGCCAGCTTTGTCGTGAAGGCGCTCAATACGACGGTGCCAGCCGGGCTGGCCGCTGGATAGGCATCCAGAAGCCACGTGTTGAGCAGCGGGAAGCCCGCCTTAATCGCAAAGGCAATCAGAATGAGTCGGCCAGCCCACGTGCTGACTTGGGCCGTGTAGATCCCGACTTGATGCGGCCCGCCAAAACCAAGTTCGCCCGTTTGCGACAACAACAGAATCGCGCCCGATAGCAACAGCACACCGGAGCCGACTTGCCAGAGCAAATAGCGAATGCCCGTTGCAGTTCCGCCCGGCTGCCGTCCATTCCAGACCAGGAAGACAGAGGCCAGCGCAGTCCACTCCCAGCCCAAAAACAGGGACAGGAGGTCACCGGCGAAGACCGCCGCAATCGCGCCGCCCGCATAGGAGAGACTCATGGCCGGCGTCAGCGGGTGCTCGTCCGCCCATTGATAGATGGCAACGACCAACGCTGCGAAGTGAAAGATGTAAGCCCATGCCAAGGCCAAGCGATCCACACGAATCGGCGTCAGCCTCAGCCCCAACCAATTTACGTGGACTTGATCGCCGAGTTCAAAGCAACCGGCCATGTGCCACAGACTGAGCACCGGCAGGGCCACCAGTAGCGGGCGACGCACGCGAGCCGGTAAACACACGGTCAACAACGCGCCCAGCATGAGCGGCACGCCCGGCGGTAGATGTCGAAGCACTTCAAGCATGATAGGTCTCATTGTTGTCGCGACGAATGAGCGGCCAAACGAGCCGCGCGACGAGCACGAACGCTAACGGTGCCAGGAGGCCGATGATCCCATAGAAGCCGAATGTCGATTCGATGGGGAAGTGAGCATGAAAGTGCTCGGCACGATGAACCCACAAGTCGGCAACCACCAGCCCCACCGCCAGCAGTCCGTTGATCCACGCCAGTTTCGTCACGTCGTTAGGTCCTTTGTCAGGTCGGGCGGGTGTTACCAGGCACCGGCTAGTTGGAGATCACATCTGGCAAGTTGCTTAGCACGTGGAAGACCTTGTCCGCCAAAAAGAACAGCAACAGGCCGCCGATCGCGGTCAAACAGGGCGGCACGACACACAATAACGGGGCTTCACCGCCGTGCTGTTCGCCGTGCTGTTGCGCGTCCTGATGGACCGAGTCGTGTGACGCATGTCCGTGCGAATCGGCTGCATCCTCCGGAGCAGCGAAGAACGCGGCGATTGGAATCGGCAGCAAGTAAGCAATATTCAGCAAGGAGCTGATCATCAGCACAGCCATTAATGGATACTGGTGAGCCTCGACAGCGCCGGTTGCCAACATCCATTTACTCCAGAGTCCGCCGCACGGTGGCACGCCGATGATGCTCAGCGAACCCAGCAGAAACGCCGCCATGGTCCAGGGCATTTGACGACCGAGCCCGCGAAGTTGGCTGACTTGAGTGCGGTGAGTGGCGACATAAATCGCGCCTGCACAGAAAAATAGCGTGATCTTGCCGACGGCGTGCATCGCGATGTGCATGGCAGCGCCGACCCAGGCGGCCGGTGTGGCCAGGGCTGCGCCGAGCGTGATGTAGGCTAACTGGCTGACGGTGGAGTAAGCCAGCCGGGCTTTGAGATTATCCTGATGCATCGCAACCCAGGAGGCCAAGAGCACACTGGCACCGGCGACGTACATCAGCCATAAGCTGGCGCCCGTTTCATTGAGAAGCGATGCGCCGAACGTGTAGATCATGATCTTCAAAATGGTGAATACGCCGACCTTCACCACCGCGACCGCATGCAGGAGTGCGCTCACGGGCGTCGGCGCAACCATGGCTGCCGGCAACCAGCGGTGGAGCGGCATGAGCGCCGCTTTGCCGACGCCGTACGCGTACAGACCCACCAGCAGCGTCACGCCGCCGCGGCTAATGCGCCCCTCGTGGAAAGCACTCGACAGAATCCCACCGGCAACAAAATCAAGTCGCCCACTTACCTGCCACGTCCAAGCGATTGCCAGCAGAAAGAACATAATCGAGCTACCGAGCAAGTACGTCAGGTAGGTGCGACCGCCTTGTTGAGCAGCTTCATCGCCGTGGTGCGTCACGAGCGGAAACGTGGAGAGCGTCATCAACTCGTAAAACAAGAACAACGTCAACAAGTTGGCAGCGCCCGCCGCCCCCAGCGCCGCACAGATAGCGATGGGAAAGCAAGCGAAGAAACGCGTTTGATTGGCTTCGTGGTGGGCCCGCATGTAACCCATGGCGTAAGCGGTCGTCACGACCCACAGCCCTGACGCCACCAGTGCGAAGAGCATACCGAGCGGTTCGAACCGAAAGCTGATCGCGAAGCCGGGTACGAGTTCCCCGAGTTGCAGTTCGGGCCGCAATCCGTGAAAGACCGGGCCGGCCAAGCTGGCTGCGATCCCAAAAACGACGCTGCCCAGCGACAAGTGGACGGCTTCACGCAGGTTGGGTCGGCGCCCAAAGAGCACGATCAGTCCGCTGGTCAACAGCGGCAACACGAGTAACAGCAAGATACGCGTTTCAGCACTCATCTCAGTGGGTCGATCCGATCACCGCGGACGCCGCTTGCGCCGCCAGTTGTGTGGGCAGGGTAGGCCAAACGCCAAACACCAGCGTCAAGCCGATCACGAAATACGTCGGCAACAACATTCGCAGCGGCGCCTCGGTCGCCGCCTCCACCTCCGCGGTCGGCTCGCGGAAAAATGCGACATCCACGAAGCGCCAAACGTAGATCGCCGCCAGCAGCGAGGCACCAATAACCAACACCGCGGCAAGGTGATCCAGACGCCACTCGTTGGTTTCTGTCCCGGTTCCTAGCAACGAGACAATCAGATACCACTTGCTAACAAAACCCGAAGTCAGTGGCACGCCGATCAAGCCGAGGCCACCGATCGCCCAGGCGGTGGCCGTCCAGGGCATACGTCGGCCAATTCCATGGAGGTGCTTTAGGTCGAGCGAGGGTAGGCGGAGGGCAAGGCAGCCCGTGGCCATGAACAAGCCGCCCTTAATCAACGCATGATTGAAGATGTGCAGTACGCTGGCCGTTACGCCGCCAACCGATGCCAAGGACAAACCGAGCACGATATAGCCGATCTGCGCGATGCTGGAGAAAGCCAGCAGACGCTTGAGATTCTGCTGGAAGATCGCGGCCGTCGATGACCAGAGGATGCCAATCAGCGCCAGACCCATCAATTCCACGTCCAGTGGCATCAATTCGAACGCGAAGTGGGGTTTGAAGATCGTGTAGGTGACGCGGAGCAACACGTACACTGACACTTTCGTGGCAGTTGCCGCGAGAAAGGCGGTCACCACCGAAGGGGCGAACGTGTAGGCGTTCGGCAGCCATTGGTGCAGCGGGAACACGGCCATCTTCAAACTGATGCCGACCGATAAGAATGCGAACGCCACCAGCACCGTCCGGTTGGTAGCATGATCGCCCGTATATTGGGTCAACAGCGAGGCCAGGTCGGCCATGTTTAGGCCACCGGTAATCTGATACGTCAACCCAATCCCGATCAGGATAAACGTGGCTCCAATCGTACCCATCACCAAATACTGAAAGGCCGCGACCAACGCCCGCCGGTGCTTGCCCAAACTGATCAGCGCATAAGTCGACAGCGACGAGATTTCCAGGAACACGAACAGGTTGAAAAGATCGCCTGTGATGACAATGCCCAGCAGGCCGGTCAGCGACAATAGATAAAGCGTGTAGAACAACGTCTGTTGCTCGACGGGAATCTCTCGATCAACACTGGTCGGGGCATACGTAATGACAATGGCACCCATGCCGGACACGATCAGCAAGATCAGCGCGCTCAAGCCGTCAACGCGGTATTCAATGCCCCACGGGGCGGGCCAGCCGCCCAGTTGATACGTGATTGCACCCTGTTGGCTGACCAGGTAGAGCAGTCGGCAGGACATCGCGAACACCAACCAGCAGGTCGCGATTACCAGCGCCATCACGCGCCGGTTGGCGCGCACCAGGATGCACAACGGCGACGTCAGCAGCGGGATGACGATTTGGAGTACGGGGAGATGCGCGTCGATCACGGTTGTTTGTCTTTCGCCACGATTTCGTCGTCCTCGATCGTTCCGTACGTTTCACGGATGCGAACGATCAGTGCCAGAGCAAGTGATGTTGTGGCCACGCCAACGACGATCGCGGTCAGCATCAACACGCTCGGTAATGGATTGGAGTATTCAGTACGACCCGGCAACAGAATCGGCGCCGTCGCTGCACCGCGGACCTTGCCCATCGTCAGATAGAGGAGGAACACGGAGATTTGAAAGATGTTGAGTCCGACGACTTTTTGAATCAAGTTAGGCCGTGCCATGACAACGTAGAATCCGGTCATCATCAAAAAGATCACGACCCAGTAGTTGTACAGGCCTAGCACGGATTCGAATTGGCCCAGCGGCATAGTCATGATGTCTGCCTCCGGGCGGCGAACAAGTAGAAGATGGCGATCATCACGCCCGACACGGTAATGCCGACTCCCAGCTCGACCAGAAAGATGCCCAAGTGTTGGCCGTGTGGCACGAGACCATGGCCCCAGTGATGATCGAGCACGCGGTAGTCGAGAAAGTTGCCGCCAGCCAGCAGACAGATGACTCCCGTGCCGCCGTAGATGAGCACGCCTGTGGGAATCATCACCTCCAGCAAGGTAACACTGATCACTTTCTGCGCTGCTCGCAACCCGAAGATCAAGCCGTAGAGCACAATGCCCGCGGCAAAAATCACGCCTGCCTGGAAACCACCACCGGGTCCAAAGTCGCCATGGAACTGGACGTAAAAGGCGAACAGCAGGATGTACGGAATCAGCAGCTTGGCGACAACGCGCAGGATGGAAAATGATCTCATGATGCGGTGACTTCCGGGCGGCGGATGCGCATTAACAGGGTGACTGCTACGGCAGCAGTGAAGATCACCGTTGTCTCACCGAGCGTGTCGTAACCACGATAACTGGCCAAGACGACCGTGACGACGTTCGGCATGTCATGGACGTCATGCTCTGTCTTTTCGATATAAGTTGGTGACGGAAATCGGTGAATCGGAGCGTCTGGATCGCCGTAGTGCGGCATGTCGAGCGTGCCGTAGGCCAACACGCTTCCGGTGACGATGACGACGATCAAAGCCGGCCAGGAAATCCGCGGGCGGCTCTTGGCCGTGCGACTGGTGTGCGACAATGTTGCGAGCATCAACACGGTGGAGATGCCGGCACCGACGGCCGCTTCCGTAAAGGCCACGTCGGGCGCGTCCAGCACCATCATCCAGCACGCGCCGAGGAAACTGTAGATGCCGCTCAACATCACGGCGGCCCACAGGTCTCGCATCCGCGCGACGGTCAATGCGGTCGCGGCCAGCAGGCCCAGTAGAGGAATCACGATGAACTGCGTCGATTCGGTCACGGTTGCTGGCCCTCGTCGCAGGTCTGCGTTTCCGGCTCCACCAGTTGGGGCTGCAATCCGTTGGATAGCGCAGCGTGCGCTAATGCGTGGCAAGCAGTCGGGCTGGTAACGAACAGAAATGCCAAGATCATAATCAGCTTGACCAACGCCAGCGACCAGCCGGCTTGAAACATCAACCCCAGCAGGATGAGCCCGGCGCCAAGTGTGTCCGTGATGCCACCGCCGTGTAGCCGCGCGAAAAAATCTGGCAACCGGACGATACCAATGCCGCCGACGATGGAGAAGAACGCTCCACCCAGCAAGAGCACCCAGGTAATGGCGTCGAGCATCCAGTTCATGTGTGCGACTCCAAGTGATTTATTCCAGGAACGAATTGGTTGGCGAGGTGGTTGCCAGGTGACAGTTAGCTGACATCACGCAGTGACTTGCCGGTGGGGCCTGACTGATCAATCGCTTCGTCAACATCGGCAAAGGTGCCGTACTTCGAAAAACGCAACACGGCCACCATGCCAATGAAGCTCATCAAGCTATAGAGCAGGGCCAAGTCGAGGAAGTCCGTGCGGTCAATTAGGAAGCTGACGATGCAAATCAGTAGCACGGTTTTGGTGCCGAACATGTTGGCGGCCAGCATCCGATCGAAGACCGTCGGTCCCTGGCTGGCCCGATATAACGCCAAGCACATCGTGATCACGACGCCCAGCAAAACTAGTCCGTAGAGCATATCCCTGCACTCGTTGTTTCTAATTGCCTCAACCCGTGCGGCGGCGAGGCCAAGGTTCTATCGTTGTCGCCGTTCACCATTAAACCGATCGTGCGGTCGCAATCGCAGACAGCGTGTGACGCGTTCTGCGTCATGCAAGACGGCAGATCTGCGCCCTTGCTCCCGCACGTTTTCGCCCGTGCTGCCGCACGTTGGCACCCGTGCTGCCGCGCCTCTGCGCCCGTGCTGCCGCGCCAACCCAAGTCACGAGCCCTCCAATTGCACAACTCGTCGATTCATGTCCGCAGCACACTCGGTGTCGTGTTCAGCCTCTGTCGGCGACAGAGCGTGCACGGTGATTTCATCGCCGGACATCGTGACGGACACGGTGCCTGGCGTCAGAGTGATCGAGTTAGCAAAGATGACGCGCCCCAAGTCGGTGCGTTGGTGAGTCTGAATCTTAATGACGGTCGGCGCGATCGGCATTTCTTTAGCGAGCACTCGCCGGGTCACGTCAAGGTTGGCGACGACGATTTCCTTAATTAGCCAAGGCAAGTAAGCGACGAACGGCCGGATACCAAGCTGAATCGGCGCGGATTCGCCGTCGATAATCTGCATTCGCCAGCAGATCCCCACGACGGCCAGGATTGACAACACGCCCAGCAGCAGCAGGAATGGTTCGGTGTGACCTGACCAGAGCATCCAGACGGCGCCGAGCGCGACGGCGAGACTTATCGTGTGCTTCACTCCACCCTCGTGCGTCGCCTGCAGTTAGGAGATTCTCGAACGCTTGGTAAACAACGACTGGGTGACGTCGCCCGCGACGACCCAGACGCTGTCCAAGTTGGTTAAACTGTCGGTCGCAGACGCCGCCAACCATCCGCTACTTTCGCCGCCATTCGAACTCAAATATAAGAAGGCGTCGACGGCTCCACAACCGACGTTGAGAGCGGTCGTGCGCTGCGACAAAAACTTTGTGAAAAAAAGCACGAATCGAAGTTTCGCTCGGTTGACCCATGCAGAGCGTTGCGATAGATTTGGCGAAATCTTGCAGCAAGCTGCCGATGTTTCTCGGGTTTTTGTGACGCAAAGGTTGTTCACTCAAGGGCTTGGGCGACTGCAAAAGTCTGCCGATTGACCTGGTTGAGAGGTCGTCGTACCGCAAGTCGGAAGGGAGCTAAGTTGTGTCGCAGCCCCCAGATGATCGGTCGCGTTCAGCCATTGCCTATCAGTGGGCGTCACAGATTATCACGGTCTCTCTGGAGATGGTGTTGCCGGGCTTGGCGGGGTATGCGGCAGACCGACGATTTGGCACTGGCTTTGTGTTGACGATCGTAGGTTTTGTATTCGGTTTTGGGCTGGGGATGAAGCACCTGTTGCAGATGACGCGGGCACTTGACGGCAAGTGATCGCAACGGTCTGGTAGCGGTGTGAATGCTCAGTTGAGATAAGGTTCAAGCGAGTATCCCAGTGGGGCGTCTCGCGGGCGAGTGAGAAGACACGGTGGGCAAGCACGAATTTGCGTGGGTTCGCTCTCTGGCGGTCTCGTCCTTGTCGGCGCGAGCGTGCGTGTTGCTGGTTTGGTTTGTTCTCTACGGCGTGTTGGCGGCGGCTGCGGGTCACTTGATGGCCGGAGCGGCGGGTGTGAGAGCGGCGATGTTGGCCGGTGCGATTTGCCTCTTCGTGGGGTTGGTGTCGTTGGTCGTGACAACGCTGGTTGCTCCGCCGGAAAAGGCTGCCGCGCATGTCCTGTTAGGGATGACGATTCGTATGGTGCCGCCGTTGCTGATCTGCATGTGGGTTGTGCAGCAGCAACGAGGAGCGTTGCTGGAAGCAGGATTTCCGTTGTTTCTGGTGGCGGCGTTCCTCTGGGGCCTGGGGTTTGAGACATTGCTCTCGGTGGGTAGCCTCCTAAAAGAACCGAGTTAACGCAGGTGGATGGACTGAAGCATGGCACATGATCCTCTCGATCCGGCGCATTTGATCGGGCACGTGCAGGACTCGACCTATTTCGAGGTTCCGAGGTCGCTCGGCGGCAAGATCGAAATCCCTCAGTTCTATCATGGGCAGGCACTTGTCACGCCGAAGACGTCCATGATCGAGCCGTTTGATCTGAAGGTCACCAAATTCATGGTGATTGAAGCGGTGGCGGCGCTATTGGTGCTGATGATCGCGATTCCGCTGGCGAACAAGGTGGCTGGCGGTCGAGTGCCGCGCGGACGCCTGTGGAATGCTCTTGAGTCGATTCTGCTGTTCTTACGCGACGAGGTGGCTCGTCCGGCGATTGGTCACCACGACGCAGATAAGTTCTTGCCGTTTCTGTGGACCATCTTCTTCTTCGTCTTGGCTTGCAATCTGCTCGGCATGGTGCCGTGGCTAGGTTCGCCTACGGGAGCTATTGGTGCCACGGGGGCGTTGGCCTTTATGACCTTTGCCGTGGTGGTGGGTGCTGGTTCGAAGAAAATGGGGCCGGTCGGTTTTTGGAAGGCCCAAGTGCCTCACATGGACGTGCCGTTCGTGTTGGGGATCTTCTTGAAGCCGATGGTGTTCGCGATCGAAGTCGTCGGTTTGTTGATCAAGCACTTTGTGTTGGCTGTGCGTCTTTTGGCGAACATGTTTGCCGGCCACTTGGTGCTGGGAGTCTTGGTGGCCTTCGTCGCCGCAGTTGCCGGTCATGCCGCGGTCCAGTCGTACTTTCATCCGCTCTTCATGGGTGTGACGGCAGCCAGTGTGTTCGGGGCCGCAGCACTCAGTTTGCTTGAGTTGTTCGTCGCTTTCCTGCAGGCATACATTTTCACATTTCTGTCGGCACTGTTCATCGGCATGGCGGTGCACCCGCACTAGTCGGTGAGTCAGTCGGCGATCCGTTTTTATTCAAGTCTTGTGTCACCGTTAAGGTATTTCGAATCAGGAGATTGGAACGTGTTTAAGTGGTCGAAAATTGCGTTGATGGTCGTTGGTGTGCTGGCTCTGGCGACTCCGGCGATGGCTCAAGACGCCGCTGCCGCGCCTGCTGGCACTAATATTCTCACGGGTGCTGCGATCGGTGCAGGTTTGATCATGTTGGGTGCTGGTTTCGGTATCAGCCGCATCGGTTCGGCCGCTGTCGAGAGCATGGCTCGTCAACCGGAAGTTGCCGGTAACATTCAAACGGGCATGATCATTTCGGCGGCTCTGATCGAAGGTGCGACGTTCTTTGCATTGATCGTCTGCATGATCGCGGGCTAGTACCCCGGCTGGTTCGTGTGCAGGTGGAGGCTCCCTCGAGCCGCCATCCCGCTTGATTGCATTGCAGTGTCGTGCGGTACGGGCAGCGCCGAGTCGTTGGCGTTGCGCGTGATTCGGTGTGGCAGATCGCTTGAGGCGGTGTGTCTGCTGGTGGCTCGCGCGGCGGTGATGTAGCAGGGGGTGGTGAGCGGTCGTTGAGTCGATGCTTGGAACTGGCGATTTGCTTCAAGGAGCTTGTAGGTCATGCGACTAAAGAAG
>JAGQPK010000319.1 GCA_020426755.1 Planctomycetales bacterium | reverse complement strand
GTGTTCAGTTCGATCATGATCTCGAGCGCGGCTTGCGGTGATTTACTCCAATGCAGAATCTTCTTGCCCCACAACATTCGCAGGTAGTTGTGGACCCGGCCTTCCCAGCGAAGCTGATTTTGAATCGCGTTCCAAACTGGGTCATGCGTATCTGCCATTTCGAACTGTTCGAGCGTGTAACTCGGCTTGCGTGGGTCCTTGCGATGGTCGTGTAACGTCTCCTGCGCCCACTCAGGCAGCGATGAGTAGCGGTTGTAGTCGGCGCGTTGCCAACACATGTTGTAGCCCAGTTCACGCCACGTGATTAGCTCGTCCAAGAAAGCCTCGACCGTTGGCGAAGCTCCCCACCAGCCCTCGCGACTGCCGGTGGCCTTTTCGGCAATTGCACTCGGGCGCCACCCGTCAGCGCTCATCACCGCATCAAAAACTTGGTGAGCACTCACATGACCAAAGTGGAGGTAGGGTGATAGTCCGCTGGACGCGTCGTTGTCGGGCTGATTGCGTTCCTCTGCATACCGACTCAAACGCGACTTCACGAACGTCGCCAGGCAGTCCTGGGCTGCGGCGGCACCGCCGCGCATGACCGCCGCAGTAACGCTCTGATCGATCGGCAAGCCAGTTAAGAACGCGGCCGCATCGCGGAGTGTTTTTGGCGATGTTGCCGGCCAGCGACGAGTAACGGCAACAGGTAACTTGTCGAGCTGTGGTAGGTCGGCCCAGTCGTCATCCTGAGGGAATTCAAGCAGATGGGGACGCAACGTCTTCTGTAGGTAGCGACGAAAGGAGTGAGCCAACGTGAACACCTGATCCGCGACGCGCAACGGCAGGATTCCGTTCGAGTCGACCAACTCCATCCGCACGTCAAGTCGCTTGGCGACGGCCGTCAACATACGAGGTAAGAAGAAGCAGGGGAAATCGTCGGACACAATGACGCATGCTTGGCGAGCGAGTTCGGCAATCAACCCATTAGCCGCGTCTTTCTCCGGCTCCACATACGGGTAGTAAGTGACCCTGCTGTCGGCAAACGCTTGTAAATTGTCTGCCATCCCTTCAACGACGAACTGATGAAATCGTACCGACGCCCATGGGTAGTCAGCCCGCAAGGCTTCAAGCACGACTAGTGGACGTCCTAAGCTGCGTGCCCATTCGCCAGCTCGCTGTAACGAAAAATTACTAGCCGCCCGCCGATTGGCGACCATCCAATACAGCACGTAGGCTCCCTTGTTACGCACGGGACACTCGTTGATGGCTCGCACGCGTAACTCAGGAACCTGCGACGACTCGAGTTCCATGACACGCTAACCTTTCCCCACAGCAGTTCCGCCAACAATCCGAACGACACATCCGGCTTTATAGGGGCCGCCGGCGAATCCGACCAGTTTGCTTGATTGTCGGACCATCTGGTGGCAGTAGCTGTCACCTCGAGTAGAATAGCAGGCTCGTCTCACTCCGTACGACAATGACCATCAGGCGACCATGGGTTTTCATCTTCGCAAACGAGAATCGGTTCAAGCTGCCGTCAGGCGCATTGCCACAGAAGAGATCTTAGGGGCGATCCACGATATTCGCACGCGCGAGCCCAACTTGCACGAGGCGGTACACGACTTCCGCCGCCGCTGCAAGAAGATGCGTGGTTTGCTCCGGCTCATCCGCCCACATCTGGCAGACAACTTTCAGCTTGAAAATGGGATGTATCGCGATCTATCAAGGCAGTTGTCGCATGTGCGGGATGTGCAGGCGTTGATCGAAGCACTTGATCGACTCACGGTGCACTTCGCCGCTGAGTTGGATGCCAGTCAACT
The DNA here is from genome assembly GCA_020426755.1 of Planctomycetales bacterium. GTDB lineage: Bacteria > Planctomycetota > Planctomycetia > Pirellulales > Pirellulaceae > JAGQPK01. The sequence goes on along the minus strand of JAGQPK010000319.1, from coordinate 4,473 downwards.
TAGCCACGTGCGACATCGCCTGGTCGAAGCACGCGATAATGCGGGTGGTGGCGAGGCCAACTTGATCAACCATCTGGAGGCGATCGTCATTCCGCTGGAGGAAGCCTTGCTCCGCGTCCCAGCCTGGGAGATTCCCGAGCGAGAATTCGACGCCTTTGTCGACGGGTTGTGCAAGACGTACGGTCGCGGGCGCAAGGCAATGGCGGCCGCCTACAACGAACCATCGACGGAGAACTTTCACGAGTGGCGCAAGCGCGTCAAATATCACTGGCACCATACGCTGCTATTACGCAAGCTGAGTCCCGTCTTCCTACGGCCTCATCGCGACCTGGCGGACCACTTGGGTGAATTGTTAGGACAGGATCACGACTACGCCGTGCTGGCTGACCGACTCACTGAGATGGACGGGGACGATGAATACCAACGGCAGCGCGACCGGGTCAGCGAGTTCATTGAACGGAGACAGCGCGAGTTACGCACGGAGATGCACTTCGTGGGTCAATACCTACATGCCGAGAAGCCGCGTGCGTTGGCCGAGCGTTGGCGCGCGTACTGGCGGGCGTGGCGGAGCGGATCGTAGGCGCTGCGGATCTTGTTTAGCTGGATAGAACGGACTGATGGACACTCAACTCGAATCGTTTGACGTCTGCCTCGTCGGAGCCGGCCCGATCGGCATCGAACTCGCCGTGAACTTGCAGGCTGCAGGCGCATCGTATGTGCACCTGGAGGCCAAGCAACTGGGCCACACGATCTCCTGGTTTCCTCGCCAGGCGCGGTTCTTCAGTTCACCGGAACGCATCGCGATTGCCGGCGTACCGCTCGTTACTGTCGACCAAGCCAAAGCATCGCGTGAGGAGTATTTGGCCTATCTGCAGGGCGTCGTGCAACAATTCGCTTTGCCTATTCGCACGTATGAACGTGTGAGTGAGATCAGCAAGATTCGCGACCCAGAAGGCTACCAGTTTCACATCAGCACCGCACGCGGTGCCGGTCCGCGCAACTATCGCGTCAAGAAGGTCATCTTAGCCATCGGCGACATGCACCATGCCCGACAACTGCGTCATCCCGGTATGGACGTCGTGCCTGGCAGCGATTTGCCGCACGTTTCTCACTACTTCGACGAACCGCTGCCGTACTTTGGGCAAGAACTGCTCGTCGTAGGTGGTAAGAACTCGGCGATCGAAGCAGCGCTCCGCTGCTACCGTGCCGGCGCGAAAGTGACGCTTTGTCATCGCGAGCCCCAAATCAGTTCCTCGATCAAATACTGGTTGAAGCCCGAGATTGATTGGCTGGTAGAGAACGGCGCTATTCAGCATTTCCCAGCGCATGTTCCCGTTGAAATTGCCCCAGACCGCGTACGTCTGGCTCCCGTCGATTCAGAGAACGTCCCCGACCTTACGCCTGAACGACAACGCGAGATCGCGGCCGACTTCGTACTGCTACTCATCGGATATGTCATGGATAGTCAGTTATTCCGGTCGATCGGAGTGGAACTCTACGGCCCTGGTGATACGCCACGTTTGGATCCTGCCACAATGCAAACGAATGTGCCGGGATTCTATGTTGCCGGCACCGCGTCCGCCGGTACCCAACTCAGCTATCGTTTGTTCATCGAGAACTGTCACGCTCACGTCGTACGCATCTTGCGACATCTGACCGGAAAAGATCCCAGTCACATCAATCCACTGGCGTACGCGCGGTTACACGAGCACCCAATACCTGAAGAGAGCTAATGCGGGGTCACGAGTTGCCGAAATCATTCAGGATCGCTCGACGGGCGAACAGCTAATTGCGCGATCGTCGTGAATTCCATGCGTCCGCGGTAAATGAAGCGGCCCAATCGGCCCAAATCGATGCGAAAACGTTAACGTGAACTCAACGGCGAGCCGAGCAACGACGAGCTAAGTTTGGGGAAAACGCAATGCGCCTTCCCCGCACGAAATCCCCGCACGAAATAGATTCACACCACGAATTCCATGACCTCCGGTGAGCCCTACGATCTGTACACTTCTGGCGTCGATAGCCCGCTGGCGATTAGCGGCTATCTGACTGGTCCGGAACACAAACCACGGAACGAATCGACAGACAGCTTTTCGCCCTACTGGGCCAAAGTAATGATTGTCGACGACGAGCCGATTAACATCGACTTGGCGCGGATCTATCTACAAGAAGCCGGTTACACTCGTCTGATTTCTACGAGTGACGCAACTCAAGCCATTGATTTGATGCGTGCGAATCGCCCGGACGTCATATTGCTGGACCTGATGATGCCGCAAGTCAGCGGCTTCGACATTCTGGCCGCCATTCGTCGCGATCCACACCTGCGACATATTCCTGTCATCATTCTCACCGCCGCCAACAGCGCTGAATCTCGCTTCCGAGCGCTCGAACTGGGCGTGAATGAGTTTCTCGGCAAGCCGGTTGATTCCAGCGAACTCCTACTGCGGCTGCGCAACACGCTTGCTGCCAAGGCACTTCGCGACCACTTGGCCAGCTACTCCGCTCGCTTGGAACGAGAAGTTCATATGCGGACGGTCGAATTGGAAGGGGCCCGACTCGAAGCACTCCATTGCTTGGCCCGTGCGGCCGAATATCGCGACGACGACACAGGTCATCACGTGATCCGCGTGGGCCGCTATGTTGCCATTCTAGCTGCCGAGTTGGGTTTCGATGCCAAGCAAATCGAGATCCTGGAGCAAGCTGCGAAACTCCACGACCTGGGAAAAATCGGCATCCCCGATTCAATCTTGCTCAAACCTGGACCGCTCGATCCAAATGAGTTTGAGATGATGAAAGATCACTGCCTATTCGGCAAAAGCATTATTACGCCGTTGACAGTCGAAGAGCAGAAAAAGGTACGGCGGCACACCAGGCTGGGGCGGATGATCCTGGGCGTCACCACATCGCCCGTGATGAAAGTTGCGGCGTCGATCGCAGAAACTCATCACGAGAAATGGAACGGCAAGGGTTACCCCTACGGGCTTTCTGGTGAAGCGATTCCCATCGAAGGTCGCATCACCGCCGTCGCCGACGTATTCGATGCACTCTCCACAAAACGGCCTTACAAAGAGGCGCTCCCGGTCGACCAATGCGTCGAAATCATCGAACGCGGGCGTGGTCAGCACTTTGATCCGCGAATCGTCGATGTCTTCCTGAATTCCATCAACAAGTTCGTTGCCGTCATGAACGGATTACAAGATAACGGCCTGGAACGGGACGCTCAGCCGTAACGACTCACGTCGCCCGCTGTTTGCTTTCTCCGCTGCCCTTAAGCCGCATCACTTCGACGCACTCCCCGATTGCCGTTCGTGAACAGTTCGGCCGGCAAATTCAAGTTACGCACGTTTAGGTCACGTTGTGGGAACGGGATCTCGATGCCTTCCAACCGCAGTTGCTGATGCACGCGAACGTGCAACTGATGAATCGTATCCGCACGGACATCCAGCGTTGCTAGATAGGCACGAACCACGAAGTCGAGAGTGCTCTCGCCAAACGATTCGAGAATTACGACAGGTGGCGGATCAGACAAAACATTGGGATGAGACGACACGGCATTGAACAAAATGTCTCGCGCACGTTGTGCATCGGTGTCATAGGCCAAGCCAACTCGAATTACGATCCGATTCGTGGTGTCCGACAAGGTCCAGTTGAGCAAGCGGCCGGTGATCAAATCTTTATTGGGAACAATCAGCTCTTTGCGGTCCCAGTCGGTGACAGTCGTGGCGCGAATGCGAATGTCAGTGACAATTCCCGACACTTCGTCCAGGGTCACGACATCTCCGACTCGAATTGGGCGTTCGAATAGCAGAATCATGCCGGAGACGAAGTTCGCGAAGATTTCCTGCAAGCCAAACCCAAGTCCGACCGTCATACCAGCAGCCAGCCATTGCACGCTGCCCCAATTGATGTGCAGTGTTTTGAACGCCAGCAGCATGCCCGTCAACGCGACGCCGTAGTGCAGCACGATGCAGACCGCATGCCGCCCTCCACGATCCAACGGCAGCCGATTCAACAACGTGATTTCCAACAACGCCGGCAAGTTCTTACCTAGGATGAGTGCCGCCAGTAATATCACTCCTGCCACCAGGCCATGCCGCAGTGTGGTCGGGACGACGTTCGTGTGCGTGCTCAGCAAAATGCTGCCGTCGTCCTTCACATCACTCTCTGTCACATCCACGAACGTGGACCACAGCTCAACGCGGTCTAAGATCCGCAGCGCGGGCAAGACATCGGCCCAAATGAACCAGCTACCGACTAACACGCCGACAGTCACTGCGTGTCTCAACAACAGTCGCAATCGCTCGTGAACGGCGGCCCAGTCGGTCTCTTCCTTCGCCGCTACGACGGCGGGATTGCCTTCCGCAGTTCCATCGGCAATGGCCTGTTGCTGCAACTGCCGTTCGCGTGTCTGCTGCAATGCCAGCCGTTTACGTTTGACGACAAACCATCTTGAGATAATCGCGTGCGCCAGCA
>JAGQPK010000318.1 GCA_020426755.1 Planctomycetales bacterium | reverse complement strand
CTGTCCAGTCGGGTTGGATGAGCGCTTCCAAAGCAATCCCGTCCACGACGGAGAAGCTGTTGTCGACACCCGCCCCCAAGACAACTTGAGTTCCCCCCGTGTTATCGAAGGCCGCGGCGCCAGCGCCGATCAAGCCGGGAACTCGCGTGGCATTTCCCTGAAAGCTGCCGTTATTGTCACCCACGCGGTCGTAGGCGTAGTTCAGAATGCCGCCGTTGCCAGGCGCTCCCGACTCGTCAAAATCAATGTAGGTTACCAGCCCGTCGGGCAGCCCGGCCAGGTTCCCGGGGTCGCTAAATGGCTGAGGCGGTTCAGGCAACGGCGACGGAGCGCCTTGTCCTGCGAGATAGTGCAGGTTGACCCTCGTGTCACTCAGCGCGTAATTGTAAATCGCGACTTCGTCGATCCACGCATGCGGACTTGCTTCGCGACCGTCTTGCCCGACAAAAATCGGGTTGTCGAACCAAGCGGGCGTACCAGGATTTGGCAAACTGCCGCCTGACGTAATGGTGTCAGCCAATGCGCCGTCGAGATATAGATTGAAATCACCCGTTTCGGCGTCCCACGTCGAAACGACGTGGACGATCTCACCTGCTGCGGGCAGTCGCGTGCTGTCGATGCTGGAGTAACTATTTTCCAACGTTTGCATGTGCGGACGAATGAAGCCATTCGCGCCGCTGTACACCATCAAATTGAAATCAAGACCGCCGGTCCCGTCGCCCACGAGGTTGGCGTAGCCGCTGCTCACTTGCTCAGCCGCCGTCCAGAATTCGACAGAAAAGCCAGTGCCGCCAAAACCGTCGACATCCGAAAATTTGTCGAAACCTTCCGTCACCATGTTGCTACCCGGCGCGGCGAAAAACGATCCGTCCGGCTCCCCCGCCACCAGCGATGGCGCTCCCAGCATCGCGTCGATCGAATAAGTGCCGTCACCCAGGTTCGATTGGGCGAGCAGTCCAATGTTCGTGGCAACATCGTTCGCGTCGGTCTCGGAGAACGTCCAGTATGACACCGGTCCGTCGGCCAACACCGCGTCGCGATACGCTCCAGCATATGACGCAGATGTACCAGCCAAACAAATGGCTGTGATGACGGTTGACGCGAGTGACTTTGATAATCGACGCTTCATCGCAGGATGTCTCCTTGGAAAATAGGCGGTCCGCGGGTACTCGCTTGATGCGGCCCTAGGATGGCCAACTTGCGGACGCAATGCAAGCATCGACATCGACTTTCTAGGAAATCAACCCGGCAACCACTGTCACGATTGCGTCGTGGCGGACTGGCCGCGCATCATCGCCGGGCACACAAATAGCGATTCGGTACGAACAACAAAGCCCGACATGCAGTGCGCGGGACAGAATGTGGGAAGTGATGAGCGACAGGTGCAGGTGTCACGAACTAGTGATCGTGGGGCGAACATATGGGTAGGCCGATAGTGAGAGCAGGCCGGCGCTGACTCCTCATTCATCGCCTGATCGCCGGACACTCAAGTCTCGCGCCAGTTGTGGCCGATCGGGACATCTCACGCCATAAGTAGCTTTGACGAACGCTGATCAGTGTCCGAGAGCATTCTTCACGCACGGATTGTGATCGCGGTCATCATGTCGAGTGCCGGCGACATCGACGCGGACGGTGAGCTCATTAGAATTGCTTTCAGCGACGCCTTTCTTAACTCAGCGAGAAAGCAGGTGAACTTAGATTCCGAGAAAAAGTCCAAATGGATATTACTTAGCCAGGGTGTTTTGACTTCGAACATAGAACTACGCTTTGAAGTTCCTTTCGCTGGATTATGCGGAAGCCCAAGCGAGAACAGAATGAGCAAGGCGAGCATTGTCCTTCGAAAGGAATTTCCAACTTGCTGAAGGCCCGGGCGTGATCATGCGTGGCAATTCAATTCGCCGCGACTCGCCAGAGTCGGTTTGTTGTGCCAAAATGCATCCACCATGCTTGAAAACCGCGGCTGGCGCCTTTCGGCGAACTTCGTGATTGGGAGATGCCGCGCATGATCGCGATGGGTGATTCAGGATTCGCTAGTTCACCGCTGATTTGGCGAAACTGAACGAGCCGCGAGCGGATGGACCGGAAAGCGACTACGCCAAAACGCCCAAGATGCGAAACTACTTTACTTCGCTGCGTGGAACGGACTGGATCAACGACGCCGCCTTCGGACCGTTGTCAACGAGCCCACGACTAGTCCAATAGCGATGAAGGAACCGCCTGGCTCTGGCACCGTCGCCGGGACGGCGGCGCGCGCTCCTTGTTCGTAACCTCCGTCTTGGAAAGCAATGATGACATCAGTCGAGTTGAAGAAGCCGTCACCGTTCCAATCGCCCCCCGCCCAACCGGCGGGATCGGCAGTTTCGAAAAGTCCAGCTTGAAACACCGTGGTCAAATCGGATCTCGAAAATTCACCGTCGAGGTTCGCATCTCCGAAGTATGTGTGTTTCTCGTTGCGGACCCACAGCTCCAAGTCCACGAAATCTAGAATTTCGTCGCGATTGAGATCGTAGGCCGGGTTGAATGGCAGCAACTGAGCACGCATCGCGGCTGACATTTGATCAATGTCTTGCGCATCCGCCACTCCGTCCCAGTTAACATCGCCAGCGATAAAACTAATGGGCATCGGCTCAGACGAAATCCAGATCTCGTGCAGAGTCGAGACTCCCAATCCAATCCCAGTGGGGTCGTTGCTGACACCGAAGCTTGCGTATTCATTATTCGGCGTGGCGTAGTTGCGGTCGATTTCAATCAGCGACGCGGGGTCGCCAGGACGCCATAGATGGGCGGTAATCGTGTCACCGAACGCATCAAATTGCAGAGACAATAGTTCGCCCGTAAGTGAATACGGAACCTCGACGACCGAAACATCGGAATTGCCTGTTCCGGCTCTCAAGTACGACACGTTCTCGTCCTCCCATACTCCTGCATGAGCCCACGAGGTTTTCCCAATTGCCAAGTAACCTGATTCATAGCTAATGGTCGCGCGGAAGGACCATTCCTTGCGTAAAGGAACTCGACCGCCATTGTATCTCGGCAAAGACCACATGCCCCAGGCCGTACTTTCCATCGTGACTTGGCCGTCTGACACGTTGACCTGGCCCGGGCCCTGATAATACTTCACCAGAAACCCAGTCTGGCCCTCGTCTGCAATCGAAAAGTTGTCATACATAAACACCTCTTGTGCAGCGGCAGGACTTGCCAAGAACAAAGCCATCGCAGCGAGAACAAGAGCATGAATTCGTCTTGAGCAATCTCTTTGATCGCGTGAGAGCGAACTACCAGCGAACCTCGAAAAAGTTCGGTGAACACGAATTGACAGCATGCTTAATCCTTGACGCCTGGAGGCCTAAAGTTGTTTGCCGCAACGCGTTGGTGCCGGCTTGGCGGCGCTAAGTACCCTTAGCGCCGTACGACGCCCATCTCCTGGGCGCTATAACAACTCATGACCATGAATTGTCTTGTGCGCTTGCGATTCTGTTGATAACGCGTCCATAAGGCAATGCGCAACTACCTCGACACATCCCTCAGCGATTTTTGTAAATTGCATCAAAGTTTGCCAACAGGGGCACGAAACCCCACTGTAAGCGTCAAACACGTCGACGATCGCCGGAAAAGGGATACACCGATGGCGGCGACACCGTTGATGGTTGCGGCGTGATGAGGAAGCGTTACGAAGTTGCTGACAGCACGGCGTCTACGTCCTGTCGTGGCGGTGCTCCGAACATGCGGCGGTATTCCCGGCTGAATTGGGAAGGGCTTTCGTAGCCCACCCGAAACGCAGCCTCTGCGGCGTCGAGATTTTCTCCGAGCATCAAGCTGCGGGCTTCCTGAAGCCGCATTCGTTTCTGGTACTGCAAGGGCGTCATGGCTGTGACGTTCTTAAAGTGTAAATGAAACGAGGAAGTGCTCAATCCAACTTGCTCAGCAAGAGATTCAATTCGCAATGGATCAGCAAAGTGGTCTTTCAACCAGCGAATTGCGCGCGCGATCCGGTATCCCGGTGCGCCCGCCAATGCAATCTGACGAAGGCGCAATCCCTGTGGTCCGGTCAGCACCCGATGCGTGATCTCGCGGAGTACAAGTGGCGCCAACGGACGAATGTCTTGAGGTGTGTCAAGGAGGTTAACGAGTCGCGTTACGGCATCGAGCAACCGCGGCTCGATGGGCGTTACCGCGATCCCTCGCTCCGACGCGCCAGGTGACGCAACGTCAGTTCCATCGGCGAGCAATTCGCCGACGACTTTAGGGTCGAGAGAGATTCGCAGCCCCAGGTAGGGATTGCTTTTTGTGGCTTCGAGCACACGGGCATCGACCGGCAGGTCGACCGACACGAGCAGGAACTGCGCGGCATCGAGTCGATAGGAATCACCGGCCAACAGCACCTCTTTGGATCCTTGCGCGATGATACATAGGCATGGCTCGTAAACTAACGATGTGAGGTCCGTTGGCGCGGAGAAACACGAGAGATGAAGCTCGTGAATGGAGGTACCAACAGACTTATCCATCGTGCTATGCCGCTGAATGGCACTCACGAGTTCTGCCAAAGCTTGTTTCTTCATCGATCTTCCTTTGGATGTCCGCGCCGACCGTGCCGAAAGTCAGTGCTCACGTTCCTTCCTCAAGTCTATCGAAAGCCGGGCGAGCAGGCCAGCCTCGCTATGCTAAGTCGCGTAGGATCAGGCAATCTCGCGACACGATCGTGTTATCTCCACGAAAGGCAATACGATCGAATTGAGCAGCGGTTACTCGAAGACTGAGAGGCCATGAAGACATTTACGGGATTTGAGTTGCGCTCTAGAGCCCGTTGTTTGAGCGGTTTCCTGCAACTGAGCTTCTTTCAGTAGCTGGCCCTCAAAGGTCGTGGAGAATCAGGCAATGACCCAGGAGGATCGTTCTACCGCCAGTTTTTGATCGTCGAATACGATGAGTAGTGAACGAACGAACCGTACTGCGGCAAAGGAAAAATGAAGATGTCACAGCGAGAACGGAAGAACTGCACAAACTTGTCGATCTCAAAGAACATCACGCCGTCGTCGACTGCCCAGCTCCAAACTGGTCGTCGACAGTTTGTCCAAGCTACAGGTGCAACCTGGATTGCTATGTCGTTATTTGCGGAAACGCGTGCCATTAAGCCAACCAAGAAATCAAAGGAGCAAGCGATGGAAATCAAAAGAAATGGGTCTCAGGCCTCGGTGTCGGGACCATCGGATTGGTTCACGGGAAAGACGCGCATTGATCCGTTGTTCGATCACCATGAACCAGCGCGTGCCGCCGGCGCTTGCGTCACATTTGAGCCAGGTGCCCGAACGGCCTGGCACACTCACCCTCTTGGCCAGACATTGATCGTCACTTCGGGAGTCGGTCGCGTTCAGGTGTGGGGAGAAGAGATTCAGGAGATTCGCCCGGGTGACGTCGTCTGGTTTCCTCCTGGCGAAAAGCATTGGCATGGAGCGGCACCCAGTACGGCAATGACGCACATCGCCATTCAGGAAGCGCTCGACGGCAAAGTCGTCGAGTGGATGGAACACGTGACAGACGCTCAGTACGGAAACTAGTCAAGGCTTCAGAAGATACTTGATAAGCCCCACAGAGATACGCAAGGAAACAACCATGTTCAGCCAAAACATTACAGGAAAAATCGTTGTCATTACCGGAGCCAGTAGCGGGCTTGGCGCAGCCACCGCAAGGCACCTCGCTGCCGCGGGCGCCATCGTAGTGCTCGGTGCACGTCGCGAAGACCGTATCAATGACCTTGTCAAAGAATTGACGGACGGTGGCGCAAACGCAATCGCCGTAAAGACCGACGTCACTGATCGTGAGCAAGTCAAGCGACTTGTCGATACCGCTGTCGAGCAGTTCAACCGTGTCGATGTGATGCTAAACAACGCAGGTCTTATGCAGCAGTCGCCTCTCGAAGCATTCAAGATTGATGAGTGGGACAACATGATCGACGTCAATATCAAGGGTGTCCTCTACGGCATTGCTGCTGCCTTGCCCCATATGAAGCGTCAAAAGGCTGGACACATCATCAACGTTTCATCCGTGGCAGGTCACAAGGTGACACCTGCTGGCGTCGTTTACTGCGCAACGAAGCACGCGGTCCGAGCAATCTCCGAGGGGCTTCGCAGTGAAGTGAAGCCTTACAACATGAGAACGACGGTGATCTCACCCGGTGCAGTCGCCACCGAATTGCCAACGCATATCACACACGAAGCATCACATGACGGCATCAACGAGTACTACGCCCAAGTGGCCGTACCGCCGGAATCGTTCGCCCGGGCGGTGGCTT